>CBFCZJ010000262.1:0-5647 GCA_965602445.1 uncultured Desulfobacterales bacterium
GCGATCTCGATCTCCCGGCGGCCGTAATCGGCCAACTCGATATCCTTGATTTTGTGCTTCTTTTCAGATGAAAACGCTTTTTCCGCCATAGGTGCTGCGACTTGCATGAATCCTCCCTTTTTCCTATTGCATAAGATTTCTAAGGCTCGATCGGGGCTGCGCCTGTCAAAAAAACGAGGCCTCAGGTTCAGCCGACCGCCTTTTTTCGGTCCAGATCGTCTGCTGAAGCGGCAGCCGAGGGGGGCGCTTCGGTTTCCGGCGCCGCAGGGGCCGAAGCCGTCTTGGGGCCATCTTCCTTCCGGTGCCGATAGAACCCGATGTCCAGGGCCGGCAGGGGCGTGTTTCCCAGGATCTCGTCTGCGGCCTTTTCGGCAATCATCATCACCGGGGCGTAAATGTTTCCGTTGGTGATGGTCGGCATGGCCGAAGCATCCACGACCCGGAGGCCTTTTACTCCGCGAACCTTGAGTCTGCTGTCTACGACGGCCGTTTCGTCGTTTTCTCCCATCTTGCAGGTGCAGGACGGGTGGTAGGCGCTTTCGCCTTCCTTGGCGATAAAATCCAATATTTCCTCGTCGCTTTGCGCCTCTGTTCCGGGGGCCAGCTCGGGGCCGCGGAACGAATCGAAGGCCGGCCGAGTCATGATGTTTCTGGTGCAGCGAATCGCCTCCACCCATTCGCGCCTCTCCTGCTCGGTGGAAAGGTAGTTGAAGCGGATGCTGGGGTAGATCGTCGGATCGGTCGACCGAATTTTTATCCGGCCCCTGACATCGGTATTCATGGGTCCCACATGCACCTGGTAGCCGTGGGATTGATTGGCCACCTTTCCGTCGTACCGGATCGCGATCGGCAGGAAATGGTACTGGAGGTTGGGGTATGCCACAGAATCGTTGCTCCGGATAAAGCCCCCCGCCTCGAAGTGATTGGTGGCGCCTAGCCCTTTTCGCTTAAAAAGCCATTCATAGCCGATGCGAAGCTGATTCCATGGCTTGAGGGCCGGGTAGATGCTGACCGGTTTTTTGCAGGCATACTGGACGTATACTTCCAGGTGGTCCTGGAGGTTTTCGCCCACGCCGGGAAGGTCTTCGATGACCCGAATGCCCAACTTCTCCAGTTCGGCGGCGTTTCCGATCCCGGAAAGCTGGAGAAGGTGAGGGGAGTTGATCGCCCCGCCGCAGCAGAGGATCTCCCTACCGTAGACCCGCTCCCGGCGTTTGCCTCTGAAATACTCCACCCCCACGGCCCGCTTTCCTTCGAACAGGATTCGACTCGCCAGGGAGCGGGTTTTGAGGGTGAGGTTGGCGCGGTGTTTCACCGGGTGGTAATAGGCCCGCGAGGCGCTCCAGCGGCGTCCCCGATAGGTGGTTCGGTCGAAGATGCCGAACCCTTCCTGGCGATATCCGTTGACGTCCCGGGTCAGCGGATAGCCCGCCTCCTGAACCGCCTTGAGAAAGGCGCCGAACAAGGGATTGTCGCATTCTCCGCTGGTTAGATACAGGGGGCCGCCGGCGCCGTGGAACGCATCGGCTCCCTTGAGCCGGGACTCGAACCGGATGAAGTACGGAAGGCAGTGGGCATAGTCCCAGTTTTCCAGCCCCGGACTGCCGGCCCACTTCTGGTAATCCAGTGCGTTGCCGCGGATATAGATCATGCCGTTGATGCAGCTTGAGCCTCCGAGAACCTTGCCCCTGGGCTGGTATACGCGTCGGTTGTTCATGTACGGCTCAGGATCGGACTCATACCACCAGTTGTAGAGCCGGCTGGCCAGGGGGTAGGTCAGAGCGGCCGGCATGTGAAGCCGGAAATCGAATCGATAGTCGGAGCGGCCGGCCTCCAGCACCAAAACCTCGTTTTTCGGGTTCAAGCTCAGGCGGTTGGCCAGCACGCATCCTGCGGATCCGCCTCCGACGACGATAAAATCATAGTGTTTTTTCAACAAGAACCTCCAAGCCAGGATAAAAAAGTAAGTGGACTATCGGTTTTCCTTAGAAAAATCGGTTGGGTAGACAAAGGTCGGGGTGTCGATCAGATTCAGCCTCTTTAGGGTCTCCTTCCTGGGCCGTCCTTGTTCGTCCCATCCCCGAATGCGATAATAGTCGGCCAGCATATAGGCGGCGTCTTTGCCGCTGATCTTCTTTCCTTTCAGGGGGCCTCCGGGAAGCGGATCTTCAACTCGTTTGGGCAGCCGCTCGTCTTCGGTCTTCATTCCCTCGCGCAGGTTGAACAGGCGGGTCAGGTTCCAGATCCGCTCTCCCACCAGCGAAAAGACTGCGGGTTCGGCCTTGCGTCCGGTGGCGGCCGCCAGCATCTGCGCATAGGCGTTTGCCGAAATTCCCATCGCCCCGAAATCGCATTTGACCAGGGTATCGGTGCCCGAAAGATAATCTTGCCTTCTCCGGAGAATTTCCGCTTTTCCGGCAAGTGTTTCGGCCTGCACCGGCTTTCCTTCGAATGGCTCCCCGGCCAGTTCGTAGGAAATCATGAACCCCCTCTGATGGCAGGCGCCACGGTCTGAAGTCATATACGCCAGCCCCATGCCCGGGGTGCCGCGCGGCCCCCAGGCCGGGACCTCCATTCCCTTGACGTGCATGGCATAGTCAGAGGCCTTTTTGCCGATCTTATCGCCGGCACGCTTTACGCCGCCGGCCAGGAGTCTTCCCAGGGGACCCTTTCTGGCGGCGATGGCTTCGAGAAGATACTCGGCGCCGCCGATGCTTCCGAACCTGAGGTCGACTCCCGCCGGCGCGGCGATGATTCCCCTCTCAGCGGCCTCGAAGGCAAACCCGATGACGTTTCCCGCGCTGATGGTGTCCAGGCCGTATTCGTCGCAGAGCCGGACCAGGTGGGCCACGGCGCGAATGTCGTGTATGTCCAGGTTGGCGCCCATCATGGCGGCAGACTCGTATTCCACCGTATCGGTGACGAACGTGGCAAACTTGCCGGTCCGTACGGCGCCCATCTGACTGCAGTGAATGGGACATCCAAAGCAGGCCGCCTTTGCCAGAAAGAGGTGGCGGCCCTGGGCCGTGTCTCCGAGCTTCTCTGCGGCTTCGTCCGCCTGGCTCTGAAAGTTTCGAAAAGGAATGCTGCCGATGGCCGCCGAAAAAGAAACGGCGGCGCTGGTTCCGAATTGGGAAAGGGCGGCTACCTCCTGGCTGGCGCTGAGCTCACTGCGGCTTCGGCGGCAGGCCTCGGAAAAAGATTCGGGGGCGTGCACCTTGACCAAGCGCTTTCCTTTGACGGCCACGGCCTTGAGGTTCTTTGCCCCCATGACCGCTCCTGCTCCTCCTCGTCCGGCCTGGCGGTTGTATTCGCAGGTGACCAGCGAAAAAAGAACCCTGTTTTCGCCTGCCTGGCCGATGGTGACCACTTGGGCCTCGGGTTCCTGCAGATCCTGCTTTACGCTTCGATTCGCCTCCAGGGCGTTCTGCCCCCAGATGGCTGCCGCGTCTCGAAACGCCACCCGCCCCTCGGTGCCGATCCAGAGATAGGTCGGGGTGTCGGCACATCCCACGATGACGATGCCGTCGTAGCCGGCGTATTTGATTTCCGGGCCGAACCGTCCGCCGAAGAATGAATCCAGGTACAGGCCGGTCAGGGGGGATTTCGTGACCATGCAGGCGCGCATACTGGGCGCTGCGGTGCTCGTCAGCGGGCCTGTGAGAAACATCAGGGGGGTGTCGGGCCCCAGGGGGTCTGCGCCGGCCGGGCACAGGTCGGTAAGCAGCCTGGCCCCGAATCCCTTGCCGCCGATATAGTCGGTTTTCAGCCACTCCGGTACCGGCGGCCGCGAAACACTACGGTTGGTCAAGTCGATGAACAAAAATCGGCCCATATATCCGTCGTTCATCGGACACCTTCCGTTTCGGCTGCATTTTTTACCGTGACCTTGATCAGGGCGCCCGTCGGGCAGGCCGAGACGCACCGGGGTTCTTCTCCTGCGCAAAGGTCGCACTTGACGGCAGCGTTCAGATCCGGATCGACCCGGATCATGCCGATGGGACAAAACCGCTGGCACAGCCCGCATGCGGTGCAGGCCTCGGGATCGACTTTCACCGCGCCGGTCGCCGTGTCCCGAAAGATCGCCCCTGCCGGACAGACATTGGCGCAGAACGGGTTCCGGCAGTGGTTGCACACTACCGGGAAGTGGTAGAGATTTTCCGACAGGTGCCGGATCCGGATTGCGGCCCGATGGGGATTGTATCCCCCCAGAAGGCGCTCCGAGCAGGCCAGCTGGCACAGTCCGCATCCCGTGCACAGGTCGAAATTCGTCTTGATGAAGTATGTCTCAGTCATGGAATCGTTGGTTGGGTCCTTAATTTTTCATAAAGCCGTAAAATCGGGCTTATTCGAAAATGGCGCTTTTCGTTTCCGGCGCACCGTTTTTTTCCTCCAGGCATGTCTGGAGCATCAGGTAGTGATAGCTGATGTAGGCCAGCGCCTTGGTGGGCTCGCCCCGGGCGATGTACAGCGCCGTTTTGCGCCAGTTGTCTGCAGTCCGGTTTCGGTAGTCCTCGTCGTCGTATAGCGCGTGGTCGTATGAACTCAGGCCGAGCTGCATTGCGTGCATGATCAGTTCCAGAATGGGGTTTCGGGTCATCCTGGCAAGCCGCAGATTCAGCTCCCGGTCCATCTCCCAGACAGCTACAAGGTCCGGGTCCGACTCCTTCAGGGCGGCTTCGAGTTTTTCGGTCGCCTCCAAAAGCTGCCGTTTTTCGTCCTCGTCGGCGCGACCGATGGCCAGCAGGGTGATGGTGCGATCGATGCTTTCCCGAAATTCGATGAGGTGCTCGGCCTGGATCTCGTTCAGCTTCAAAAACAGGGCCAGGGCATCGCTAACCTCCGTTGCCTTCACCTTCCGGACGAACGATCCTCCCCTGGCCCCTTTTTTCACTTCGATGAGACCCTTCTGTTTCAGGACGTGCAGCGCTTCCCGGATCACCCCGCGACCGGTTCCGAAGGCCGCCTGCAGTTCCCGTTCACTGGGAAGGCGATCGCCGGGGGTGAATTTTCCATCCACGATGGCCGCTTCGATCTGCAGCGCCACATCTTCGCTGGCCCTGCCCGCAGTGGGGGGCGTGAAAATGGATTCAACGTTCATTTTTATCCCCATTGGACCTACCATAAATAGAGGTTTGTAGGGCTGGGTTTAGATGAATTATTTATAATATATTGAAATAATAATTAATGTTTTTATGTGTGCACTGGGCCTTCTTCCAGGCGCCTGGTTTTTTCTTATCAATGGTAGTACCAAACGAAGACCCCCCTTAGACACATCTTCGAGAGCATGTCAACCCGCTATCCACTTTTTCTGGGTGAAGAAGGTGTTCGTGTCGCTGTCGTTTGCGGGCGGCGCGTCTTGGAGTCGGAAACGGTCGACATTCGTAAAGCCCGGGTCGTGTCCGGAACATGTCCGCCGGGCCTGATTTCCCAGATGTTTGCTAAAAAGAACCCGGCTATCCGCCAAGGATGCCTTTGAAGGATGCCTTTGACGGTTTTTCCAACTTGATTTATGATAAATCGAAACGGCAGAAAATATCCCCAAGCGGCGCTCAAACTCGGATCAAATGGCAGGGACAGCAGGCACACCGGAACAGGAGGGACCATGCAGATATCCAGTGAGAAAAAGCTCGAAATGCTCTACTTC
>CBFCZJ010000263.1:0-5630 GCA_965602445.1 uncultured Desulfobacterales bacterium
CAGGCGGCCTTTCACTTCGAGGGCAGAGTGCCGAGCAAAGAGGGGCGGCTGATCGCTTCGGCCAGAAAGGTCTATTCCCTATCGGCGGTGGCCGAAATCGCCGCCGGGCCCAATCCGGGCCCGTCACTGCTCGATCTGGTGGTCATCACCACGTTGAACCGGATGGTCTGGGACGAATACTGGCGGCCGCAGGTATTCGGCGCCCCGGCATCCATCATGGTCGACGCCTTCACAAAAATGGAAGACGAAGCCTGGAAGATGGCGGCACAGGTAATGCCACCGCCGCAGACCGAGGAACTGCGGGAGCTGATCCTGGACTGGTACTACGACCATCCGGGCCAGGTGGCCGTCGACTACATCCGGTTCAGCGACTTTGGAGAACTCGGCAAAAAGCCCAACCTCAAGGAAATACAGAAACCGGGGGGGTTGCTGGCTCCGGTGAGCGAGGCGACCCGTGCCGTGGACGAGGTTCGCCTGACCTCCGAGCGGGCCATGTTCCTGCTGACCAAGATGCAGATCATCATGGGATTTCAGGCGGAGCAGGTCTACCGCCAGATGGTCGCGCAGCCGGAGATGGAAAAGATCCTGGAGGACGTTACCCGGTTCCGGACGACCACCGAGCGCTTGGCCGTTCTGCTCGAAAGGCTGCCGGAACAGGTCTCGACCGAGCGGTCGGCCGCACTCGGCGATGTGTCGCGCCTTGTCGCCGCGGAGCGCACCGCCATACTGGCCGCGTTCGACGACAGGCAACGAGCAATCAACGGCTTGGTCAAAGAAGTTCAGGCCACGATCGACCGGGCGGACAACACCTTTTTAGGTCTTCAAAGGACAACGGCGGACATCGAGCGCCTCCGGGCCGGAACCGAGAAGACCGCGCTGGTGTTCAATGACCTGGTCGAGTCGGTGGATCGGGTGGCCGCCCGGTTCGTTCCCGCGGAGCCGATGGTGGCTGCCAGGCTGCTGGATATCGATGAGGTCAATACTGCCCTCACTCAGCTCCAGGAAACCGTCAAGGAGATGAACAAGCTCGTCAAATCCGTCGAGCAGTCGAGTTCACCGGTGGTGGCCGCCATGACGGATCAGATCAATGCGGCTGCCCAAGAGCGCATCGACCACATCTTCCGGCGCCTGGCGCAGCTTTCCGCCATTCTCGGAGCGATCGGTTTGGTGCTGATCCTCACGAACCATTTCATGAAAAAGCGTTCGGCCGCGTGAAAGGAGAATCGCATGGATTTCCGAAAACGGGTTTTGACCTTGGGTCTGACGATTTTATTGCTGACCCTTTTTGCCGGATGTTCTTCACTTTCCATTCCGGTAAAGCGCACGCCAAAAGCCAGGGCGGCCTTGACCGAAGGTACGATTGTCGTCGACCGCCCGGAAGTCTCTACGTTCGGCCGCATCGTCGATGACGTCCATCAGGATATCCAACTGCTCGAAAAAAAATTGGCATCATATGATTCGACCGGATTTCAGGCATTGAGGGAAATTCGGATGTTCAAAGCCGGTTCGGCGCGAACCGAAATCGTTCAACCTGAAAAAGCCGGCAACAACGGTCAACCGACAACGGCATTGCCGCCGCAAAAGGCCGAACCGCAACAATCTCCGGCAGCCGACCAAGGCACAGTCCGCGAAGAAGGGGCCGAAACTTCTCCACCTGCTGCTGAGCCTGAGGCCCCTGTTTCACCGGATATTGCCATGCCGAAGGCGGTCAGTGCCCACGGGGGTGAGCTCCCCAATCCGGAAAAACTGCTGACCACCAAAGCCGCATTGACGCCCTATGAGCGGGTTCTGGATGAACTGACCTATCGCCACATGATCCGGGCTGAACTATTTTCCTTAATCCAGGATGACAGTGCAGCATGGATGGGGTACACAAGCTACGTTCTGAACTTCGACATTACAGTCATACCGGGGATCAATACCTACACCCTGGGTGAGGCTGCTTTGTCCATGGTCTTTGATCAATCGGTCAGCCGGGATTTTTACAAACGCTGGCAAAAACAGTTTCAAACCGATCTGGTCGCCCAGGCCTTCGGCATTCAACGCCGGTGGATTTCCGGAAACCTGGCCGACAGCGAAAAAGTCACTCTGCAGCAATATGCCTCGCAAGTTCAATACCAGGAGCGCCGGAAAATTCATGGTTTTGAACAAAATCTGCAGGAATTGGAAAACCGGCAGGAGGAGTTGATCCGGGAAAAAAAGGAAGCGACCGCAAAAATCCCCCAGCTGGAAGAGGAAACAGCGAAACTGAAAGCCGAACTGACCCAAATTCCCCAGAAGGCATCGACCTTGATTGCCCGCACCAATCTGGAGGGCAAAATCGGTACGGCTGGAAAACAGATTCAAACTCTGCAGGATCGGATCATCGGTATCGAGGGCGAACTCACCCAAAACCGGCAGGACGAGCTGGCACTGCAAGAAAATATCGAATCCGCTAGGCGCAGAATCGAAAACATCGATGGTTTTGCCTCTGACCTGGCAACGACAGAAACCGGAACCGGGATCAAAAACCAAATCATACTGTGTGACATCATCCAATATCGATACCTGGAAGACCTGAGTGGGCTGGTGACATTTCTGCCTCACAGCCGCGTCAACATCGACGGCGCTGCGGTCTACTTTCCGCAAATCGATCTGGCACCGGATAAAAAGACCGAAGACGCACAATTCAAGCGGTTTGAACAGCTGATGGCCGGCTTGAAGCTGCAGCCGTATATCCATTCCATTGAACCCCGGCAATATGCGCAAAACATATCCGAAACCACGGCACGAAACGAAATCACGCCCGATAATCGAAAAGCACTGATTATCCAGCACGGCATCAGCCGCAAGCCGCTCGCGGTGGGCTACTCCAGGGGGGCGACGGAATTCGGCTGGATACTCGGCCCCCGTCAGGAAGTGGATGTAGACGGAAATCCGCTGCTCAGACACTTGCCGATCCAGTACACATTCCAGGTAAACGTGCACGTCCCGGCATGGTTTGAGTCGATCGGGCTGGTGGGCAAGTATTTCTGGCTGAATGAAGACGGCAGCATCGGCAAAGGGGCAAATATCTGGAATGGTGAAATCGAGGTCAAACTTCCCTGTGAGCCCCGGGTCATTACCGCCGCTCTGATGAAAGACGACGCCTTGCATCGCCCGGTCATTTTACCGCCCTGGGACCAGGGCGATGACGAAGACCGGTTCTATGTTCGCAATGGACAAAAGGCGACCATGATGATTCGCGGTAAAGACTTGTGGCGTCATCCCAAAGTCTTTCTGGGCACACAGCGGGCCTCCTCGGTTGAAATACTGCCCGATTTGGGTGGGTTGCTGATTACGTTTGATGCGATACATGCACCGTACCATTCACGCTCGATCGAACAGTTGCTCGATCTGTTTGTGATCACGAGCCAGGGCGAGGCAGTTTTGAAAGATGCCGTCCAAATATTGTCTGAAGACCGGCAAACCAGACTTTTTTAAACGGACCGCCGGCAATAAATGAGCCAAAGACGAAAGGAAGGCCATAGATGAAAAGACTCGGTATCGTGCTTGCAGCAGGCGTCGTTGTCTTTCTCCTGAGTGGTTGTGCGCTTTTCGAACTCAAAGACGACCTGACCGAATTCGATTCCGTATACGGCATAAACGGCAAAATTTACGAAATTTCAGCCGATGCGCACCCGATCCTTGTCGTCCTCTACGGAGAAAGCCATGGCCAAATCAAGGTGGCAGACTATTCGATTCCCGATCCTGCCGGCCACTACTCGTTTCTCGTCTCCGAGGGCGTCTATTACGTGGCGGCCTTCGAGGATTTCAACCGGGATTTTGCCTACACCGAAGGCGAAACCTACGGCTATGCCATGGGTTCCGCCCCTGTTGTCGTCGACGCCGCGCAAATGGCCGCAGCCGGAACAAAGGCGATCAGGGATCTGGAGATTCGGCTCACCGAAAAATCCGGGTATCGCTCGGATTTTCCGTTGTTCGTGGACATTCATGCCCTGCCGGGACAATCCTATGTCAATGTCGGTGTGGTGACCGACCTCGACGACCCGTTGTTCGCCCAGGAAAACGGCTACAAGGGATACTGGAAGCCGTTTTCCTTTCTACGGGATATCGGCGTCGGCATCTATTTTATAGAACCCTATGATCCGGACAGGATACCGCTTCTGTTCGTTCACGGGGTAAACGGCACCCCGATCGGCTTTAAACCGATCGTCGAAAATATGGACCGGTCCCGATACCAGGCCTGGTTCTACTACTATCCGAGCGGCTTCAGGCTCGACGCCGTCGCCGGTGCGCTCAATCTCATGATTCAGTCCCTGCACGAAGACTACGGCTTCGAAAGGATGGCCGTGGCCGCCCACAGCATGGGGGGATTGGTCTCCCGGGCCTTCGTGATGAAAAACGCGGTTAAAGACCGGCACGCATACATTCAAACGCTGATTACCATGTCCACGCCCTGGGGCGGCGTAAGGGCCGCCCAAAGCGGGGTAGACCAGGCCCCTGTGGTGGTGCCGAACTGGTACGATGTGTCGCCGGACAGCGAATTTATCGCCGACCTCTACGAAAAGCCCCTCCCCTCCCAGGTCCGATTCTATCTGTTATTCGGCGTGCGGGGCAAATGCAGCGTCATGATGGGCAGCAATGACGGCACCATCGAGATCGCAAGCGAACTCGACTACCGCGCCCAGCGCGATGCGGCAAGGTTGTTCGGCTTTGACGAAGACCACGAGAGCATTTTGAGCAGCAAAATCGTCGTGGAGCAGTTTCACCGGATTTTGAGCGGTGTGTTCTCCGGGACGAGGCACACCGGCGACTGAAAGCCCGATATCTCGCTTCGCATGGAAACGATCAAAAAAGGAGAAGAAGATGAACTGCAGTAAATCGAGGCCTTTCCGATTTATCCCTTTCATGTTCGCTGCTGTCTGGATCGCTTCGGGATGCGCTTCCACCGGCAAGACCGACGAGGCGGTCCGGGAGTGGGACCGGCTGTCGGCGCAGAACGAGGCACTGCAGGAGCGCATCGGCCTGCTGGAAGAGCGTCTGGTGGCCTGCAACAGCCAGCGGCTTGACAGCAGCGCGGTCATCCAGTTCCAGGAGACGATGATCGAGGCCAAGAGGCGGGTGATCGAGCAGCAAAAAGAGCGGTTGTCCGACCAGCAGAGCGTGATCCGAGAACAGGTCCAGGTGATCAATACCCAGCAGGAGGCGGTCGAGATCGTGTCTCGCACCTACAACCTGATGTCCAACGCCTTCCGGCCGCAACTCGGGGCAGGCCATGTCACCATGAAGGTGGAAAACGGCATCCTGCGGATGAACTTGTCTTCCGAGATCCTCTTTCCCAGCGGATCGGCATCGCTTTCCGAACCCGGAGCCAAGTTGGTGGCCAAGGTGGCCGAGGGCCTGGAGCAGATCCCCTACCAGGTGGTGGTGGCCGGCCACACGGACAACGTGGCCATCGGCGGAAAGCTGTCCGAGCAGTATCCGACCAATTGGGATCTTGCCGCGGTCCGGGCCGTGAGCGTGATCCGGAAGCTCGAGGAGTCGGGGGTGCCAGGTCGGCGCCTGGTGGCGGGTTCCTTCGGCGAATACAGCCCGGTGGCGGCCAACGACACCGAAGCGGGCCGGGCCAAGAACCGCCGCATCGAGTT
>CBFCZJ010000264.1:0-5622 GCA_965602445.1 uncultured Desulfobacterales bacterium
TTGAATCTGGAATTTTGAATCACGCCGCGGTCAGCGGCGGGGCTTATGTGAAACTAGGCCAAAATGGCATAGTTTCACCCTTGATCAAACTGGACGCCCCGGCGGCCAGCGGCGGCGCTCGTATGAAACTTCGGTCGAAGTCGGGGTTTTTGTAGGGCAGGGCGACCCTGCCGTGCCGATGTGAACGGCACAGAGGCCGTTCACTACCTAAGCTGAGACTTCGACAAAAGTTTCACGGTTGATCAAACTGATCGCCCCGAAATCAGCGGCGGGGCTTAGGTCTTTTTCCGGGAGTCGAACAGGGAAACCACCTTACCGTCTTTTTTCTTCTCCTCTTTTTGCTCGGTGGTTTCCTCCCCCTGATCGTTTTCCCGTGGCGCCTCGGGCTCCGGAGAGACCACCTTTTCCAGCCGCATCTGTTTGCCCCCCATGGTAAACGGCTCGCCGTTGATGTAGGCGGGGCGAAGGATCCAGGTGACCACCTGCAGGGGTACCTGGAAAAGGAGCAGCTTGACCTGGAACCACTCGGGCTTGGCATCGGCCGCGATCTGCTCGATCCGGGCAAAGACCATCGGCTCGTCCTCGAAATAGATCAACACCACATCGTTTTCCTGTGCCACGTTCACCTCACCTCGGAAATTTCGGAATGCAATTCTGACAAGCGCTCTATTCGTTGGGTTCGTTTTTTCCCAGCGTCTCGATGATCCGGGGAAGATAGTCGTCCGCCTTTTCCTTTAAGAAGGTGGCTGCGCCTGCGCCCCGGTGACCGCCGCCCTCGAACCGGGAAAGAAGCAGCCCCACATTGACCCGGCATTTCCGGTTGAAGATGCTGTGGCCCAGGTGAACCACGATCTTGTCCTCATCTTTGTGGTGGTTGTGGATCTTGACATGGACCACGGCCTCCGGAAAAAGCGTATACACCAGAAACCGGTTGCCCGAAGGCGACGGATCGATCGACCGGAAATCGGTGATGCAGACCCGTCCCTTGACCTCGGTAAACTCCTCGAGCAGTTTCTTGTAGCGGCGGTTCTGGGCCGACACCGCCTCGCAGCGGGCTTTGACCTGCGGCGAACCCATGACGGCCTCGATGGGGTGTCGGCGCAGCAGCCTCGCCAGAAAATCCCAGTAGGAGGGGTCCCGGTCCGGATTTCCGGTGGTCATGGAAAGCATTACGTAGGGATGGTTTTCCGGGTGCACCACCTCCTCTTCGGTCAGTTGGGCTGCGTCTATCCTGTCGGTGTGGTCTACAAGCTCGGCAAAGTCCCGGCTGAACCGCACCCGATAGTGATCGAAAATCACCCGGGCCGCCGACGGCGCCAGGCCAAAGGCCCCCTGAAAAGGCGTCTCGATCCGATTGGTGTAGTGGTGATCGAACCAGAGGCTGCAGCGCGGATCATAGGGAAGGTTGGCGATCACGTCTCCCGCGCGGATCTCGGCCCGGCCGCTTTGAACTTCGGCCGGCTCCACCCAGTGCACCGGCGCCTCGATTCCCAGCGCATCCTCCAGCAGCGCCGCGCAGACGATGCCGTCAAAATCCGGCCGGGTGACGATGCGCCGGGCCTTCAATGGGACCCCCCTTCCTCCGGAATCGCCGTCTTTCCGTTGATGCCGATGGCCAGCGGATGGATGGTGTACTGCTGCATGGTTTCCTCCTGGAACAAGGATGCGCTGCAGCCGCTGTCTTGTTCAGCCGGCCGCCGTCGCGTTTTCTTGCTTCGCGCTTCGGATTTATACCCTCGGCACGGTATTGATTCAGTGATCCACTTAGTCCATGTCTTCGTAATTATGCGAACAATTGTTTCACCGTGTATACGCAAATTTGCCGCCCGGATCAAGCCGCCTCGATGCGGGTAATGAATAATGATTCATAGCCCGACTCCCGGCCGGCGACGGAACCGGATGCGGGCCGAAACGGGATGAAAAAAAGGGGATTGTCCATTTAACAAACTGAACATAAACAGAAATTTTTTTTTGACCGCTGGGTGGCCCCGATTTTTTCTTGACAAGAACCCGGTCCTATCATAATGAATGAGCATTCATTCATAAATCGACCCAACCGCTCAGGAGGTAGTCAACATGCGAAAAATCAAGAAAGCCGCAGTCATCGGCTCGGGCATCATGGGTGGCGGCATCGCCGCGCTGCTGGCCGGCGCCGGCGTAAAGACGCTGTTGCTGGACATCGTCCCCAACGACCTGAAGGACGAAGAGAAAAAGGACCCCGCCGCCCGCAACCGGATCGCAAAAAACGGCTTGGACAATGCCCTGATGTCCAACCCGCCGCTGTTCATGACCTGGGACGACGCGGCCCGGATCCAGATCGGCAACCTGGAAGACGATTTCGACAAGCTGGCCGACTGCGACTGGATCGTGGAGGTGGTGGTCGAAAACCTGAAGGTGAAAAAGGACCTCCTTGCCCGGGTGGAAAAGGTCCGAAAGCCCGGCGCGGTGGTTTCTTCCAACACCTCCGGGATTCCCCTTCGATCCATGTCCGAGGACCTGGGCACCGAATTCAAGCAGCATTTTCTGGGCACCCACTTCTTCAACCCGGTGCGCTACATGAAGCTGCTGGAAATCATCCCCGGAAAAGAGACCCTGGCCGAAGTGCTCGATTTCATGGCCGACTTCGGCGAACGGGTTCTGGGCAAGGGGATCGTCTGGGCCAAGGACACGCCCAACTTCGTGGGCAACCGGATCGGGGTGCACGGCATCGTCAAGGCCATGCAGCTCATGCTCGAAGAGGGGCTGACGATCCCGGAGGTGGACGCTCTCTTTGGACAGGCCATGGGCCGGCCCAAAACCGCCATGTTCAAGACCTCCGACCTGGTCGGGCTCGACACCATGGCCCATGTGGCCAAAAACACCTACGACCTGGTCGAAGACGACGAGCAGCGCGACGCTTTCAATCTGCCGGACTTTGTCGGCCGGATGATCGACAAAAACCTGCTCGGCAACAAGACCAAGGCCGGCTTCTACAAAAAGGAAAAAGGCAAGGACGGCAAGAAGGTCCGCAAGGTCATCGATCCGGAAACCCTGGAGTACGCACAATACGAGCCGGTCGAGTTCCCCTGCCTTCAGGCGGCCAAAAAGGCCAAGACCCTGGCGGAGAAAATGCGGGCCATCGTCTATGGAGAAGACAAGGGCGCCGCGTTTGCCTGGAAGGTGGTAGCCAACGGTTTGATTTATGCGGCCAACCGAATCCCGGAGATCTCCGATACCATCGTGGAAATCGACAATGCCATGAAATGGGGCTTCAACTTCGAGATGGGCCCCTTTGAAACCTGGGATGCCATCGGTGTCGCCGAATCGGTCAAAAAGATGGAGGCCGACGGCTACACCGTCCCGGACAAGGTGAAAAAGATGCTGGCCGACGGCAACGAGGCCTTTTACCGGACCGAGGACGGAAAGCGGTACTTCTACGATTTTGCCTCCGAATCCTACAAGCCGGAGGTGGTCAGCGACAACATCATCTACCTGGAAGCGCTTCGAAACGCCGGCAAGGTGGTCAATTCCTGCGCGTCGGCCTCCTTGATCGACCTGGGCGACGATGTGTACTGCTGCGAATTTCATACCCGGATGAACGCCATCAACCGGGAAATCGTCGAATTCATGGCAGAGGCCATCGACTACGTGGATAAAAACGGCGCGGGCCTGGTCATCGGCAACCAGGCCGGGGGCATGCCCGGGGCGTTTTCGGCCGGCGGCGATCTGCACTACATGAGCGGCTTGGCCCAGGAAGGAAAATACGCGGAAATCGAATCCTTTCTTACCACCGCGCAGACCGGCATGCAGCGCGCCCGCTACGCTCATTTTCCGATCGTCGCCGCCCCTTACGGGATGACCCTCGGCGGCGGATGCGAGGTCTGTCTGGGCACCGCCGACATGATCGTCGCCCACGCGGACCTGTACATGGGACTGGTGGAAATCGGCGTGGGGCTTCTCCCGGCCGGAGGGGGCTGTCTGAACCTGTGGAAAAAATTCATCGCGGGAATCCCGGCGCCGGTGACCGACGCCGACCTGACCAAGTTCTTCGTTCCAGCCTTCATGAACATCGCCATGGCCAAATATTCCAACTCGGCGGCCGACGCCCGGGCCAACGGTTTTCTGGGCCCCAAAGACCGGATCGTCTTCAACCGCGACTACCTGATCGGAGAAGCGAAAAAAGAAGTCCTCCGACTGGCCGAATGCGGCTATGCCCCGCCCGTGAAAAAGAAGATCCGGGTGGTGGGGGAAACCGCCCAGGGAATGATCAACAGCGAGATCCACAACATGCTCCACGGCCGGTTCATCTCCGAATACGACGCTTTTCTGGCTCGGCGGATCGCCTACGTGATCAGCGGCGGCGACGTCCGCGGAAACGCCGAGGTGGAAGAAGAGGTCATCTTGAAGCTGGAGCGGGACGCCTTCATCGACTTCTGGAAGGAAGAAAAAACCCGGGCCCGGGTCGAGCACATGCTCAAGACCGGCAAACCCCTGAGAAACTAATCGAAACCATTTCCTTCGGGAGGATCAACACCATGAAAGACGCATATATCGTAACCTCTGTCAGAACCCCCGGGTGCAAGCGCAACAAGGGCGCCTTCAAAGACACCCGCCCGGAGGACCTGCTCGCCTTTATCCTCAACGCCGCGATGGAGCGCACCCCGGGCCTGGAAAAACAGATGGTCCAGGACATCATGATCGGCTGCTCCTTTCCGGAGGCCGAACAGGGGCTCAATATCGGCCGAATCGCCCCGCAGATCGCCGGATTTCCGGAGCAGGTCTCCGGCGCCACGGTCAACCGCTTCTGCGCCTCGGGACTGGAGGCGATCATCGACGCGGCCATGCGGGTCATGGTCGGCTGGTCGGATATCACCATCGGCGGCGGCATCGAGTCGATGACCTACGTCCCCATGGGCGGGTATATGCCCCGACCGCATCCCCTCTGGACCCAGGCCCACGCGGACCTGTATACCTCCATGGGGATCACCGCCGAAAAAGTGGCCAAGCGATACGGCATCAGCCGGGAAGACCAGGACGAATTCGCCTATCAAAGCCAGATGAAAGCCGCCGAGGCAAAGAAAAAGGGGCTGTACGCCGAGCTGGTGCCCACGCCGGCCACCAAGTACGTGAAGCAGGACGACGGCACTTTCCGGCGGGAGACCTTTGTCCAGGATTTCGACGACGGCATCCGGGAAGGGACCACCATCGAGGGCTTGGCTGGACTGAATCCGGTCTTCAAGGCAGGTGGAAGCGTCACGGCCGGCAACTCTTCCCAGACCACGGACGGGGCGGCGGCCGCCATCGTCATGAGCGAAGAAAAAGTAAAGGCCCTCGGCCTCGAGCCCATCGCCAAGGTCCGCTCCTACACCACCGTCGGCGTGGCCCCGGACGAGATGGGCGTCGGACCCCGCTACGCGATTCCCAAGCTTCTCGAGCTGGCCGGCATGAAGATCGAAGACATCGGTCTGTTCGAGATCAACGAGGCCTTTGCCTCCCAGGCCCTGTACTGCATCCGCGAGCTGGGCATCGACATGGAAAAGGTCAATATCCACGGCGGGGCCATCGCCCTGGGCCACCCGCTGGGCTGTACCGGCGCCAAGCTGTGCGCCACCCTCCTGGCCAACATGAAAGCCAAGGGGGTGA
>CBFCZJ010000265.1:0-5611 GCA_965602445.1 uncultured Desulfobacterales bacterium
AACGGCAATCTGCCGGTCCAGAAGAAAATTTGCCTGGTGAATCAGGCAGATCAGTGTGTTGGCAACGACTCCAGGATCTTTGTGTTCGAGCCAAGGGGTATATTTGGCCCAGCGCTTTTTGTCTGTTTTATCCGACGGATCGGACGGATGCGGCCTTTGCCTGCTTAAATCCCGGACTTCTCGGGCTTCAGTGGAATTCTTGGCCCACTGTTCGATCCTGCGCTGTCTGAGAAAATCTTCAAAATCCAAGAGAAGCTCATCCAGGCTAGCACGCGCTACGTTGGTCAGATGGGTTTCCGACTTGCTGCTGGTTGCGCCTGCGCGGCTACCCTCGGCGATGTTCTGCCGGCCGCTTCTTGCCGCCTGCACCATTTGATCGTGGGTGCGGGAGCGAGAATCGACAAACCGCCTGCAAAAAGAAACCGTGCCGTCGTAAATGAGCGTCGCCGTCTGAAAGCTCCGCAGGTTCCGGTAGCCGCCACTCGGCCGGAGGCGACGGTTTTGCCGAACTGTCCGATCTGCTGGATCTGCTTTCACCGTCCGATTCGTCCGATCCATCTGATCTGTCCGATTTGTCTTTGCTGTTTTATCCGACCGATCGGACGGATCAGACGGATCCGCCATCTGTGACATCGCCCTATTCCTTATTTCTTGGGGCCTACAGCACCTCCAGCAGCCTTTCATGAATATTGTCGAAGCCGCCGTTGGACATGACCAGCACCAGGTCTCCGTCCCGGGCACGGGAGGCGATAAAATCGACGATCGGGCCGGTCTCTTCGAAAAACCAGGCGTCCTTTCCCCGGCGCTTCAGATCGGCGGCCAGCTTCTCGGAAGAAAACCGCTCTCCTTCCGGAATTTTTGACAGCAGCGGCGGTTTTCGGATGCAGACCAGGTCTGCTTCGTCAAAGCAGGCAGGATAGATTTCCTGAAAAACGCTTCGCATGCTCGAGTTGGTGCGGGGCTCGAACACCGCGATCACCCGGCCGGCGGGGAAAAACGGGCGCACCGCCCGGATCGTCTCTTTGACCGCGGTCGGGTGGTGGGCAAAATCGTCCATCACGGCGACCCCGTTTTTCACGCCCCGGATCTCCTGGCGCCGACGGATGCCGGAAAACGTCTGAAGGGCGGCGGCGACGTCGGCCGGCGCAATTCCGGCGGCGTCGGCTGCAGCGGCCGCTGCCAGGATATTGGCCAGATTGTGTTCGCCCATCATCTTCGTGCGGAATACGGCATGGGGCCGGCCCTGCCGCAGCACCTCGAACTCGGTCCATGGCGGGGCGATGGAAACCCGGGCCGCGGACCAGTCGTCTTCGATCCCCCAGCCGTAGCGCAGGATCCGGCACCGGCCGCCTTCCAGAACGGGAGTCAGGCTCTCCTGGCCGGATGCGGCCAGCAGCTGCGCCTCCGGCGCCAGGGATGCCACGAACCGCGCAAATGCCGACTGCACATGACCCAAGTCCCGGTAAATGTCGGCATGATCGAACTCCACCCCGGTCAGCACCCCGATACGGGCGGGATAGTGCAGAAACTTGGGCCCCTTGTCGAAATAGGCGGTGTCGTATTCGTCTCCCTCCAGCACGATGTAGGGGCCGGCCCCCAGCCGGCAGTTGGCGGAAAAATCGTTCACGATGCCGCCGATCACAAAGGAAGGAGACAGTCCGGCCGTTTCCAGGATCCAGGCAATCAGGGCCGAAGTGGTGGTTTTTCCATGGGTCCCGGTGACCACGATCGGTTTTTTGCCGGCGGCGATGAAATGGTTGATGGCCTGGGGCATGGAGCAAAAGGGCAGCTTTTTTTCCCGCACTGCCGCCGCCTCCGGATTGTCTGCTGAAACGGTGTTTCCCACCACCACCAGGTCCGGCGCCTCGGAAAGGTTCTTCTCTGAAAAACCGTTGTAGACGGCAATGCTTCGCTCCGCCAGGAAGGTGCTCATGGGCGGATACACGTTCTGGTCCGATCCGGTCACCCGGTAGCCGAGCTCCTTGAGCATGGCCGCAAGCGCCCCCATGGCCGTCCCGCATACCGCGATCAGATGGATATGGTTCACCTGTGGCGGGATTCGGTTTTGCGCCAACATGGGACGCAGGTCAGGCGGGCAGGTAGCTGTTTGGCTGCGGTGCATCATACTGTCTTTTCGATCGTTTTTCGCGGAACGCGAAAAGCCGCGGCAGTGATTGAATCAGGGCGCTTTCCGGGGTCCGGGCCTCTTTTTTGGAGCCGCCCGGGCAGCGCGCCGCGACGGCGGCGCCAGTTTTTCCCGTCGCACGGCCATGAGGGTGACCATGGCCTTGGCCGTCAGCTCGATCTCCTCTTCTTCGCTCTTTTCCGGCACGCGGACATCGAACACTTCCGACTCGGCGACGATGACCCTGCTGCCGCCGCGGATGACCCGGGCCCGGCAGCGAAGGGCCCGTCCGAAAGCGGGCTTTAAAAAATTGATCTTGAACTCCACGGACAGAACCTGAAACCCCGGATCCACGGTGGTAAAACCGGCGTAGCCGGCCGTGTGGTCGGCCATGGTCGCCATCACCCCGGCGTGGATGAATCCGTCCTGCTGCCGGTGGTGTTCTTCGATGTCGACCTCGGATTCGAAAACCCCGGATTCGACCCGGCGTGCCCGAAATCCGCAGTAATCGATGAACCCCCGCCGGAAATCCTCCGCCAGAAAGGCGGCCCTGTCGGATGTGATCGTTTTCATCTTCTTAGCCTCCCAGCCGTGGGCACTTCCTACCACGATCCAAGGCAGGGTGCAATCGGAGGGATTGCCCCTGACAAACGCCCTGTCTCTGCGGGCTGCCGCTGGATTTGACGAAAGCGGTATGTTGAGGCAAATTGTTCATGGAGTGAGGACAAGAAGCTCTGCAGGATTGAAAATAGAAAGCCTTTTGTCCTTGTTTGGATATTGTGATTTGGAGCTTGGTGCTTGTTTGAAGTTTGGTATTTGGTGCTTTGAATTTGAAATTTCCTACCCGGCGATTTCCTTCAGCGACTCGGCCGCCGCTTCAATGGTCTGGTCGATGTGCGCCACGTTGTGGGCGGCAGACAAGAACAGGGCTTCGAACTGGGAGGGCGCCAGGTAGATCCCTTTAGACAGCATGGCCCGGTAGAAGGCGGAAAAGCGGTCCAGGTCACAGGATTTGGCCTCCTCGAAGTTTTCTACCGCCCGATCCGTAAAGAAAAACCCGAGCATCGAGCCCACCCGGGCAAGATGAGCAGGAACACCTGCCGCCTGCGCCGCCTTGCGAAGGCCTTCGGCCAAGCGCGCCGATTTTTCATCGAGGGCGTCATAGAAGCCCGGATGCCGGATCTCTTTGAGCGTCGCCAATCCTGCGGCCATGGCCACCGGGTTTCCGGACAGGGTTCCGGCCTGGTACACCGGACCCTCCGGCGCGATGTGGGCCATGATCTCTTTTTTTCCCCCGTAGGCCCCGACCGGCAGCCCTCCTCCGATGATTTTGCCCAGGGTGGTCAGATCCGGGGTGACGCCGTAAAGGCTCTGGGCCCCCCCGTAGGCAACCCGAAACCCGGTCATGACCTCGTCGAAAATGAGCAGGCTGCCGGATGCCGCCGTCAGCTCCCGCAAACCCTCGAGAAATCCAGGCCGGGGAGGCACCAGGCCCATGTTGCCGGCCACCGGCTCGACGATCACCGCCGCGATTTCACCGCCGCTGGTTTCCAGCAGGCGGGCTGCGGCTTCCAGGTCGTTGTAGGGAAGCGAAATCGTGCAGGAGGCCACCGGCTCCGGAACACCTGGGCTTCCCGGGATCGACAGGGTCGCCACCCCGGATCCTGCCGCCACCAGCAGGGTGTCTCCGTGGCCGTGATAGCAGCCGTCGAACTTGACGACCTTGTCCCGTCCGGTGGCCCCTCGAGCCAGCCGGACCGCACTCATGGTCGCCTCGGTGCCGGAATTGACCATGCGCACCTGCTCGATGGACGGCACGGCGTCGATGATCATCTCGGCCAGTTCAATTTCCAGGTCGGTGGGGGCTCCAAAGCTCGTCCCCCGGGAAAGAACCTCGGTGACGGCGTCGATGACCGCGAAATGACGATGCCCGAGAATCATGGGGCCCCAGGAGCCGATGTAGTCGATGTACCGGTTGCCGTCCGCATCGTAGACGAAGCAGCCGATGGCCCGGTCGATGAAAAGAGGGGCTTCGCCGACGGATTTGCAGGCCCGGACAGGGCTGTTGACGCCCCCCGGGATCGATTCCAGCGCGCGGCGATACAGGCGCTGTGAGGTTTCGCGGTTCATGGGGATGTCCTTTCCGCCGGCCGCAGGCCGACTGTTTGCATAACAGGGAAAGATCCTTATAAGATAGACGGTAAGCGCGGTCAAGGCGGCATGCTGGATCCTGGATGCTGGGTTCTGGATGCTGGGTCCTGGATGCTGGGTCCTGGATAGAACCCGGAAGCTGCCTGAGGGTTCCTGTCGAAACAGCAAGGATTCGGCATGAGCAAAGATGAATCGTTCATTTCATGGATCGCCGCCGCCGTGCGCGGGTGGAAACGCCCGCGGCGAGCATCCAGGATCGAGGATCCAGCATCCAGAAACCAAGATGTCCATTAAAAAATCCCCCAAAGACCTGGCCAAGCTGTTGGCCTATGTGCTGGGCCGCCGGCCCGATGAGTTTGCCCTGGTGCCCGATGCCGATGGTTTTGTCCGCATCAAGAGCCTTCTGCAGGCCCTGAGCGAGGAAGGCAGCTGGGGATACGTCCGGGAAAGCCATGTCAGAGAAGTGATGCTCAGCATCGCTGATCCGCCTGTGGAACTGTCCGAAAACCGAATTCGGGCACTGGATCGAACCCATGCCCCGACGCCTGAATACGAACCTGAACCGCCCGGGCTGCTCTACGGCGCCATCCGCAAAAAGGCCTGGCCCCATGTCCGGCAAAAGGGCCTGCGCCCCGGGGCAGAAGACCGGATTTGTCTGGCCCTCGACAAGGAGACAGCGCTTCGGCGGGGCCGCCGCATCGATCCGGAACCGGTGCTGGTGACCGTCCACACCACGACGGCTGCAGACCGGGGCGTTGTTTTTTTCCGCTTCGGAGAAAAGCTTTTCCTGTCCGAACACCTCCCGCCGGACTGCATCACCGGTCCGCCGCCGCCCAAGGTCAAAGAAGAACCGGCGCCGGCGAAAAAGCCGCCCGCAGCGCCCAAGACCCCGGGAAGCTTTCTGCTCGATCTGCACCCGGACCAAGAGGGCAAAAAGTCCACCAAAGACAAGAAAAAGCGCGGCAAGGACCCGGACTGGAAGCGGGAGCAGCGAAGGTCCCGGCGACGGTAAAAGCCGTGACACACTCCAGAATACAAGGATGGCCAAAAAACGCTTATCCTAAATCCTCCATGATGGAACAGCCGGAGACCAAAAATTGAAAATCCGGGAAAAATGTTGTTTGTGCCAAGGGCAGATCCTCAGAGGGAATTTTTGCTTTTCCGCGCAGCGGACATAATCCAGAAAATCGCGCCCGCGATTTTCTGGATTGACAAAGGGCTTTTCGGCTGCTACAAGGGCAAATTCGTTTACCGGGGCAACCCGAGCATGGGCCGTTAGCTCAACTAGGCAGAGCAACTGACTCTTAATCAGTAGGTTGAAGGTTCGATTCCTTC
>CBFCZJ010000266.1:0-5609 GCA_965602445.1 uncultured Desulfobacterales bacterium
CTTTTGAAACCATCAAAAAGATCCGGGTGGTGCCGGAATTTACCATCGAAAACGGGATGCTCACCCCCACCATGAAGGTGAAAAAGAAGGTGGCCAGAAAGCGGTACGCCGAGGAAATCCATTCCCTCTACAAGTAAATGCGCTGGCGCGCATTTACTTGCGGCGGCTGAGCCGCCGGGAAAATCGGATTGCGAACCTGTAGATCTGCCTTACATTACACGACAATGATCAATAAGTGATGCAAGCTTTCGAATCGGACTAAAATCGCAAGCATGACTGCCCGTTTTTGTCATTCCGTCATTTGAATTTCGGATTTGTTTCGAACTTCGAAATTCGAATTTCGTGCTTTGATTGCATAAGCTTCAAATTCGCAAGGGAAAGGAACTTATCTGATGGCGTTTGAAAAGAGCGACTACAAGGAAGACATCGACCGGGCGACGGCGGTGTTCGAGACGAACCACGGCACCTTCGAGGCCGAGCTGTATGCCAGGGAGTGTCCCGAGACGGTGTGGAACTTCATCAACCTGGCCGAGGGCCGGCAGCAGGCCCTGAAAAAAGGTCCCTTTTACGACGGGCTCACCTTTCACCGGGTCATCGAAGGCTTCGTCATCCAGGGCGGCTGCCCCCAGGGAACCGGCACCGGCGGGCCAGGCTACCGCTTCGGAGATGAGTTTCATCCGGACCTGAGACACGACGGCGCCGGAGTGCTTTCCATGGCCAACGCAGGCCCGGGCACCAACGGCAGCCAGTTTTTCGTGACCCTGGCGCCCACCCCCCACCTGGACGACCGCCATTCGGTATTCGGAAAGGTGGTCAAGGGGATCGATGTCGTGGAGAAAATCGGCCAGGTGGCCACCGGCCCCGGCGACCGCCCGGCGGCGCCGGTGGTCATGGAAAAAGTCACCATCCGCCGGCCGGAATAGTTAGGATTTCGGGACATTGAGCCAGCCCACCCGGCTGGCCAGTCCCGGGAATTCCTCCCGCGCGGCGCGCAGGTGCGCCAGGTCGATCTCCGTGTTCAGAATCACTTCTTTGTCTCCGCCGCCGGCCATGACAACCCCCCAGGGGTCGACCGCCATGCTGTGGCCGACGAACTGGATCCCGCGATTGGTGCCCGTTGAGTTGGCGGAAACCAGGAAGCACTGGTTTTCCAACGCCCGCACTCGGTTGAGCATGAGCCAGTGCTCCAGGCGCGGGTAGGGCCACGCCGAACACACCAGAAAGATCTCCGCCCCCGCATCGACCATGGCCCGGAAAAGTTCCGGAAAGCGAAGATCGAAGCAGGTGGCCATGCCGATGTTGCCCAGGGGGGTTTCGACCACGGTGACAGCCTCTCCGGGGGCCAGGATCTCGGTCTCCTTGGAGTTGTAACCGAACAGATGGATTTTCCGGTAGTTGGCCAGCACCTCCCCGTCCGGGGAAATCAGGTAGCTGGAGTTGAAGCAGCGGTCTCCGTCTTTTTCGACGAAGCTGCCGGCGTGCACATACGCCCGGATCTCCAGGGCCGCTTCGCGCACCGCACTCAGGGTCGGACCGGTCCGTGTTTCGGCCTCTGGCGTATAGCGATCGAAACTCATGAATCCGACATTCCAAATTTCCGGCAGGATCACCAGGTCCGCCCCTTGGCAGCGTCTAATTTTCCTCACCGCCTTATCGATAGTCGCCGTCTTGTCCTCTTCCACCGCAGACATCTGAATGGATGCAACTCTCATGGCGATCCTTTTCCTTTCAGGGGTTCCTTTCGCTGATGATTCCAGAAACTGATCGGAGCGTCCCGACGCTGCCAGCCCAGTTGACCAGCCATAGCCTATATGACCGGGGATATCCAGACGAGGACTGCCAGTTTCGTAGAAAATTCTCCGATAAACCCGCCTCGCCGGAAAGCAAAAATTGACAAATCCCTCTCGATAAAGATAGTCAGGAAAAAATTGTCATTACCCAGGATGATTCGTCGCTATGAAAAAGAAGCCCAGCTCGCTCAAACCGGAAGAATCTCAGGACAGCATCTGGAAGGCCTACACCGGCATCCGCAACATGCTGTTTCACAATGAAATCATGCCGGGCCAGAAGATCGCCTACCGCGATCTGGCAGAAAGACTGGGCATGAGCCAGACGCCGGTCATCCAGGCCCTCAAGTGGCTCGAGTTTCAGCAGATCGTCCGAAGGGAACCCAACCGCGGCTATTACACGGAACCCTTGAGCCTGAAGCAAATCGCGGAAATCTATGAGTTCCGGGAATTGATCGAGCTTTCCCTGCTGCCCAAGGCCATGGGGCGGATGGACGCCGACGGCCTGGCCCGGCTTCAAAAAGCCCTGGCCGCCCACCGGCAGGCGGCCAAAGATCCCTACCTTCACGAGCGCCTGATCAAGGACATGACCCTTCACCTGACCCTGGCCGAGCTCTCTGACTGTGCCGTTCAGGAGCGGGCCCTGCGAAACCTCTACGATCTTCTTTATCTCAAGTACGGCCTGAACATCCTGTTTTCGGCGCCGGTGGACACGGCCTGCGACGACCACGCGTTGCTGGTCGGCCGGATTGGCGCAGGCGACGTCAAGGGGGCCCGGCAGATCCTCTCCCGCCACATCCGGAAGGTGAAAAAGCACGTCCTGGCCGGCCTGGAACGTAGGTTGAAATCCCAGCAGGGCAACTCGCTGTGAGCCATGCCCGTGATCGTCTTTTTCCGCTGCGAAACGGTTGACATCCGCTTTTCGATCCGATATCGGGGGACGTTGGCCTTTCATATTTGATCAAATATTTGATCAAAAGTTTTTAAAAGCGCGGCTGCGCTTTTAAAAACAGAAAAAAACTGAAACAACGAAGAAAAAAGATGCCGGTAAAAATCCGCTGCGGTGCTGCTGCAGACATTTGCAAACTTTGGCGAGCCACATTGGGCGGCGCCTGAACCAGCCGCTTTGAGCGGTTTACAATCCATGACTCCGGCGTTGCCGGGGGCAAGACTTGGGAGGAAACATGGCCCTGTGTTTTATGGAAGGAAACGAAGCCGTCGCCTGGGGGGCAAAAATTGCCGGCTGCCGCTTTTTCGCAGGCTACCCCATCACCCCGGCGACCACCATCTACAATGCCATGCTCGCGTTTCTGCCGCCGGAAGGAGGCGTCTGCCTCCAGGGAGAAGACGAGATCGCATCGATCGGCTTTTGTCTCGGCGCGTCCATGGCCGGGGCAAAGACGATGACCGCCACCTCGGGGCCCGGCATCAGCCTCTACAGCGAGCACATCTCCTTTGCCATCGCCAGCGAAATTCCCCTTGTGATCGTCGACGTCCAGCGGCTTGGACCGTCCACCGGTTCGGCCACCCGGGGTGCCGACGGCGACGTTCAGTTCCTTCAATGGGGCAACAGCGGGGGGCAGCCGGTGATCGTGCTGGCCCCCACGGATGTCGCCGACTGCGTGACCCTGACCGTCCACGCCTTCAATCTGGCCGAACGGTTCCGGTGTCCGGTCTTTATCGCGGCCAACAAGGAAATCTCCATGACCAAGGAGAGCCTCGACCTGGAAAAGCTCTCTATCCCCGATTTGGTAGACCGGAAGGCCGCACCGAAGGGGGAAGCCTATATTCCCTTTGCCGTGTCTGAAGGCAGCCGCGTGCCCGACTTTCTGCCCATCGGTGCAGACCGGCTCGTACGCCAGACCTCTTCCACACACGGAGAAGACGGCTACCTCACCGTGGATCCTTTGACCATCAGGCGGTTTCAGGAGCGACGACAGGAAAAAATTCTCGCCGCTGTCGACGACTTCACCTTTTTTGACGAGATCCCCGCCCCCAACGCCGAAACGCTGTTGATCACTTACGGGGTGACCGCCCGGGCCGCCAGGACCGCCGTGGCCAAGCTGCAGGCAGCCGGAGAACCGGTCTCCCTTCTGGTGCTCAAGACCCTGTGGCCGGTGCCCGAGGCGCTGATCCGGCAAAAGTCCCAAGGCGCCAAACGCGTGGTGGTCGCCGAAATGAACCTTGGCCAGTACCTGCGCGAAATCCAGCGTATCTGCTGCGACCGCCAGGTCGAATTCGTCGGTACCATGGACGGCAACTTGATTACCCCGGCACGGATCGAGGAGGTGCTCTCTCATGGATAGTCTGCTCAACCCCCAAAGACCGCCCGTGTTCTGCCCCGGCTGCGCCCACGAGCAGGTCACCAAGGCCCTGGACAAGGCCCTGATCAACATGAACCTTTCCGGAAATCAGGTGGTGATCGTCAGCGACATCGGCTGCTCCGGCCTGTTCGACACGTTTTTCAACACCCACGCCTTCCACGGCCTCCACGGCCGGGCCCTCACCTATGCCACGGGGCTGAAGATGATGCGGCCGGAGCTTACGGTCATCGTCACCATGGGAGACGGGGGCCTGGGCATCGGCGGCGCCCATGTGCTGAGCACCTGCCGGCGCAACATCGATCTGACGCTGCTGGTGCTCAACAACTTCAATTACGGAATGACCGGCGGCCAGTGCTCTTCGACCACGCCGCCCGAAGCGACGGTGGGTTCCGGGTTTTTGAACCAGTTGGAAAAGCCGATGGATGTTTGCAACGTGGCCCAGGCCGCCGGGGCCGCATACGCGGCCCGTTCGTCCGCCTACCGCAAAAGCCTGCCCGAAGACATCGAAAAGGCGATCCGATTCGGCGGTTTTTCACTGATCGACATCTGGGGGGTCTGTCCCGGCCGATATACGAAACGGAACAAGCTGACCCCTTCTTCCATCGAAGACTCCATCGCGGCCATGCCCCCTGCAGGGGGGGAGATTGAGGAAAACCTGCGTCCCGAATACGGAAAGAGCTACCGAGAAAAGGCCGCGGCCCAAAAAGCCCCGGCGCCGCCGAAAACCATCGAGGCGCGCTTTTCACCGCCGGAAACCGGCCGGCAGGAAGTGATGATCCTGGGAAGCGCCGGCCAGCGGATCGTCACCGCCGGCGAACTGCTTTGCCTTGCCGGGCTCACCGCCGGCCTTCAGGCGACGCTGAAAAACGACTACCCCATCACGGTCCTGCGGGGGCATTCGGTTTCCGAGGTGGTTCTGTCAGACGAGGAGATCGGCTACTCCGGCATCGAATCGCCCAAGGTCGTATTGGCCCTGGCCCAGGAGGGGGTCAATCGGAAAAAAGCGATGTTCGGCGCCCTGCCCGATTCAACACGGGTGTTTAAGGCAGATGAAGTCGATCTGCCGGACACCGCCGCCGATGTGGTCGAAGTCGATTTCAAGGCGCGCGGCATCCGGCCCCCGGACCGGGCTTTGGCCAGTCTTGCCCTCATGGCCGGCGAAGATCTCGTCCTGTCTGCCGAGATGCTCCAGGAGGCCCTGAAAACCCGATTCAAAGGAGAGGTCCTGGAAAAGGCCCTGGCCCTGGTGGAAAAGCAAATACGCTGATGCGCATTTGCAAGCGTCGGCTGCGTCGCCGGCATGAAAAATCAATTTCTTTCAATACAGCCATGGTAGCCACAATAACTGGGATTTACCCGCGTTCATCTTTTTACATTTATCGGGTTTCGCGGAACGCGAAACTTTTATAAAATCGCGCCAGCGATTTTATGGAGGAAAAACAAATGCAATTTGCCCTGTCCAAGGAGCTTACGATGCTCCGCAAAGAGGTACGCAATT
>CBFCZJ010000267.1:0-5539 GCA_965602445.1 uncultured Desulfobacterales bacterium
GGGCGGCCAGCTCGCCCAGCAGGGCTTCAGGCTGCGCCGCGGTCAGCGGCCGGCGTCCACGCACGGCAACGGCCTTGAGGCGTTTGCCGCCCAACAGCGCGCCGGCACCGCCGTAGCCGGCCGCCCGTCCCCGGTCTCCGACGATGCAGGCAAAGCGCACCTGCTTTTCACCTGCCGGGCCGATGCATACGGATTTGAGGCGGGGGTCGTTTTCGAGCCGCTTTATCCGGTTTTCCGTCTCCCAGGTATCGAGGCCCCAGACGCCGCCAGCGTCGCGGAAGAACACGCCCTCGTCGGTGATGTAGAGGTAGACGGGACGCTGTGAGCGGCCCTGGATGACCACATGGTCATAGCCGGCGAACTTCAACTCGGCGGCAAAGTGCCCGCCGAGATTCGCCGATCCGACCCCCCCGGTGACCAAATTGCGGAAGTCGACTGACAGGCGGCAGGCCCCCGGCACCAGGGTGCCTACCAGCGGACCTGCCCCTAGTATAAGCGGGTTTTCCGGGTCGAAAGCCTCGCTGCCTTCCGGCTGCAGGTCAAAGAGCAGACGCTGGTTGACTCCCCGACCACCCAGGAAAGCCGGCTCCGATGCAGTTTCCTCCGTCCGGCAGCGCTGGGCCGTCAGGTCCACGAAGAGTGTTTTGCCGGTACGGCCGTGATGCATGGCTTTTCCTTGACTCCCTTGAAGGCTCGGTCAGAAATTGAGGTACTGGACGATGCGCGTTCGAAATGCGGCGATATGGGTCCTGCAAATCCGGCGCATCGCATCGGCATCCTTGTTGCGCAGTTGCTCCATCATGGCGCCGTGCTCCCGCCGCACCGCCTCGAAATGGTCTGTGGACGACTTTTCCGCACCCATGTTCTGGCTGTAGGATATATAGGCCAAGCGCTTTGTCTCAAAACGGATCCGGGTCAGGCCGTAGAGCATGTACTCGTTGCGGCAGGCCTCGTAGAAGGCCATGTGGAACCGGTGGTTGGATTCCACGAGCGCCAGGATGTCCAGCGCCCGTATCGCCGCTTCGATGTCCTGCTGGGCAGCGGCCATCTTCGACAGGCAAGGGTCGGGGTTCGGGTGGCGGACAGCGAGGCCGATGACGCCCATCTCCATGATTTCCAGGGCATCGAAGACGGACTTGATGTCCTGCAGGGTGATGGATCGTACCGTCCAAGACCTGCTGCTGGGCTGCGTCGCCACGATCCCCCGAGCGACCAGCCGGTGGAGCGCCTCGCGGATCGGGGTGCGACCGATGGTCAGCTCTTCCATGAGCTGCTTTTCATGCAGTATCTGCCCCTGGTCGTATTCCATCGTGATAACCCGGCGGTAGATCTCGTCGAAGGCGACATCGCACAAAAGCTTTTTGTTCGCACCGCTATGCATGGGGCGGCTCTTTGGGGTTCGAGGTTCGACCAAGATAGGAGCAGCGTTGTCTCCGAAAGTATATCCATCTAATGAAGGAGAAAGATATATGTCAAGTATATTTTTAAAATTGGCGACGCCGTTCCCGAAACGATCGGAAAGGAGGCAAGCCATCCCGGGGGGTCAAACTTCGTATCCTGCCATCCAATCCCGTACCATCAGAAGCAGGGCTGCCCGCTGTAACCACCTTTTGGTTCCGCCAAGAAAATCCGTAGTCTTTTGCTTGTTTCCCATAGCATCCTGCGCTAAGAAAATACTTTTATCGATCGGTTATCGGCTCCACCCCAACCCCGTCTGGAAGTGATTCCAGTTGCGGTCCCGCCAGAAGAGGGAATCATGAAAAACGTCCTGGTCGTCGACAACAGCCCGGTCCTGCTCCAACTCATGACAAAATTTCTGGAAAAAGAGGAGCTTCGGGTCGAAACGGCTGCAGACGGTCTAAACGCCCTCGATGTGCTGGCGAAATTCACGCCGGATATCATGTTCGTGGACCTGGTCATGCCCAACATCGACGGAAAAACGCTCTGCCGGATCTTGCGGAGCAACGAGGCCTTCAAGGACATCTACCTGGTCATCCTGTCTGCGATTTCAGCAGAGGAGTGGATCGACATCCGGGAAATCGGCGCCGATGCCTGCATCGCCAAGGGGCCCTTTACGGACATGGCCATTCACGTGCGCTCCGTCCTCGAGAACCCGGTTGAGGTCAGGGCCAGATGCATGGCCGGAGAGGTTCTCGGCGTCGACCAGGTGTTTCCCCGCGGCATCACCCAGGAGCTGCTCTCGGTCAAGCGCCACTTCGAGGCGATTCTGGAGCGGATGGCCGAAGGAATCATCGAAATCAATTTGGAAAACAGAATCATCTATGCCAACCCGGCCGCCCTGTCCATGATCGGACAACCCGAGGGAACGCTGCTGGGGATGAAATTCCCCCGCCTCTTCGACGGCGGGGACGGCCGGCGGGTGCGGACAATGCTTCAGACAGATTCGAACAGCCTGAAGTGCATCACCGAAGACGCCCCCTTGAAACTCAAACGGTCCTTGATCACTGCGCAGATCAAGAACCTGGGCGAAAAGGAAAAGACCTCCACCGTCATCTTGCAGGACGTCACCGTGAGGAAAAAAGCCGAAGAAGAGCTCAAACGGCACCGCACACGGTTGGAGGATCTCGTCAAAGAGCGCACCAAGGCCCTGAGCGAGAACGAGGAACGCTACCGGTTGTTGTTCAAAAATGCGCCTGCCGGAATTTTCGAGGTCGATCTTGAACAGTCGAAACTGATCCGGGTCAACGACGTCATGTGCCAGTATACCGGTTACACAGAAAAGGAACTGCTGGACCTGCGCCTGGGCGATTTGATGGATCCCGAGGCCAGGGCCTTATGGGACAAACAAGCCAAGGAGGCGGCTTCCGGAGTGGTGAACCCCGAACCGCTGGAGCTTCCGATCCGAGGAAAAGGAGAACGACGATTCCAGGCGCTGGTCAACTCCGGCTTTCCGATGGTCAAAGGCAATCTCGGAAAAGCGACGGTCGTCATCCACGACCTGACGGAGATCAAAAAGACCGAAGAAGAAAAGAAACGGCTGGAAAGCCAGCTTCACCGGGCCCAGAAACTGGAGGCCCTGGGGACATTGGCCGCCGGCATTGCCCACGATTTCAACAACCTGTTGATGAGTATCCTGGGAAACACCTCTCTTGTCCTGATGGACATCGATCCAAACCACCCCCACTACGAGAACCTCAAGAACATCGAAAAGTCCGTAAAAAGCGGAGAGGCCTTGACCCGGCGGGCCCTCGGCCTGGTAAGACCTGGAAACTACCAGACCACATCGACCAACATCAACGAGCTCATCAAGAGCAGCGCGAAAATGTTCGGAAGAACCAAAAAGGAGATTCGCATCTTCAGCAAGTATCAAAAAGACGTCTGGAACGTGAACGTCGATCCGAACCAGATCGACCAGGTGCTGCTCAACATCTTTGTCAATGCCTGGCAGGCGATGCCCGGCGGGGGCGACCTGTATATCGAGACCCGCAACGTCACCCTGGACGATGATTTTATCCGCCCCTACGGCGTAGCGGCGGGCAGCTACGTCCAGATCTCGGTTTCCGACAGCGGCACGGGAATGGGAAAAGAAACCGTGGACAAAATCTTCGATCCCTTTTTCACCACCAAGGAGGCCGGCCAGGGAACGGGCCTGGGCCTGGCCATCTCCTATGGCATCATCAAAGACCATCACGCCGTTATCGACGTTCACAGCACCCCCGGCGAAGGCAGCACGTTCGATATCTACCTGCCGGCGTCGCCTGCCGTCATCGAGGAACAAGCCGAGCTCATTGTTGCGCCGGCCAAGGGAAAGGAAACCATCCTCCTGGTCGACGATGAGCAGATGATCCTCGATGTGGGAAAAAGACTGCTGGAAAAAATCGGATATCGCGTGCTGACCGCCGAAAGCGGACAGGCGGGGGTGGACATCTACCAGGCGCGCAGCGCCGAAATCGATTTGGTGATTCTGGATATGATCATGCCGGGTTTGGGCGGAAGCGAAACCTTCGATCGGCTGCAAGCCTTAGATCCAACGGTTCCAGTCCTGCTGGCCAGCGGATACAGCGAAGGGGGAAAGGCCGAGGAAATTTTAAAACGGGGATGCCGCGGCTTTCTTCAAAAGCCCTTTACCCCGGAGGCGCTGGCGCGGAAAGTTCGCGAGGTGCTCGATTCAATCGACAGAAAGTACCGGTGAAAGGAAGCATCCATCCCGAGCTCCGGATGAAAGGTGGTGGCCATGACGGACCGGCTGCGGACAAACACCGGATCTTTGCCGAACCAGGACAGCGCCTCTACCCGGTCACCGGTTATGACAATCTTCGGCGCCCGAATGAACACCGCCGGAAACGCCGATAGAGACAGGGTGGGCACCTCTATCGCCGCCTGGAAGCTGTCTACCTGGCGGCCGTAGGCGTTTCGAAGGACACGGATCGAAAGTGCTCCCAACAGGCCCGGCGCCCCGTCTACGGTCTGCGCCAGCAGAATCGACCCGGCACAGACCCCCCAAACCGGCATCCCCTGTTGGATTCTTGCCTTCAGCGGCTCGATCAACGAAAAACGGCCCAGAAATCGCGTCATGACCGTGCTTTCCCCGCCGGGGATGATCAGCCGGTCCACCTGTTCGAGCTCCGCCGCATCCCGGACCGTTTGCCACTTCGCTCCCAAAGCCTCCAGGTGGGGGATATGGTCCTGAAAGGCCCCCTGGAGGCCCAGCAGGCCGATGGTTTGGTCTCTTTTGTCTTCCATTTGCTTGTTCTTTTTGTTGATTGGTCAAATGGTCGAATGGTCAAGTGGAAAGGCGGTTGTCCCAATCCTGGGGAAACTGCATGATAGTGCAATAAACGACCGACAGTGATTTACCCAATAGACGAATCAACCATTCAACCAATTAACTAAATTCCCCGCGCGGCCATTTTGGTTTCCAGGGACTCAATCTCCAGTCCGATCATCGGCGCCCCCAGGCCGCGGGAAATCTCTGCCAGCTTTTTCGGGTCTTGAAAGTGGATCACCGCCTCGACGATGGCCGCGGCCGTCACGGCCGGCTTTTCCGACTTGAAGATGCCCGACCCCACGAAAATCCCGTCGCATCCCAGGGCCATCATCATGGCCGCATCGGCCGGTGTGGCGATCCCGCCGGCGGCGAAGTTGACCACCGGCAGCCTTCCCAGGTCCCGGGTTTCGGCCGCCAGATTGGCCGGCACGCGATAGGCTTCGGCCGCCCGCTTCAGCTCTTCCTCGTCCATTTCCTGCAGGGCCGCGATTTCCCGGTTGACGGCCCGCATGTGGCGCACCGCCTCGACCACGTTTCCGGTGCCGGCCTCTCCCTTGGTCCGGATCATGGCCGCCCCCTCGTCAATCCGGCGAAGGGCCTCGCCCAGGTTTCTGCATCCGCAGACAAAAGGCACCGCAAACTGCCGCTTGTCCACGTGGAATTCCTCGTCGGCCGGGGTGAGCACCTCGCTTTCATCGACAAAGTCGACCCCAAGGGCCTCCAGAATCCTGGCCTCCACGAAGTGGCCGATGCGGACCTTGGCCATCACCGGGATGCTCACCGTCGCCATGATCTGCTCGATGACGGCCG
>CBFCZJ010000268.1:0-5524 GCA_965602445.1 uncultured Desulfobacterales bacterium
GTATTCAGGTATCCCATCACCTGGTAGGCCCTCCTGTCGTCGACCAGTTTTCGGACCCGGCTGTCTGGATCCATGAGATTGCCGAAGACCAGGGCTCCGGTGGGGCAGGTCTGCACGCAGGCCGGGGTCACCTCCCCGTCTGCAATCGGTCGGTTTTCGTTCTTTGCCGTGTTGTGGGCGTCCTTGATCCGCTGGATGCAAAACGAGCATTTTTCCATGACCCCTTTGCTGCGCACGGTCACGTCGGGGTTGAGCTGCAGATTGAGGGGTTTCGGCCACTGCCAGGTATACCAGTTGAACCGCCGTACCTTGTAGGGGCAGTTCTGGGCGCAAAAACGGGTTCCGATGCAGCGGTTGTAGATCTGGTTGTTGAGCCCTTCCTTGTTGTGATGGGGCGCATACACCGGGCAGACCGATTCGCAGGGAGCGTTGTCGCAGTGCTGGCAGAGCATGGGAAGAAAGATGATCTTCTCCATGGCCGACGGGTCATGGTACCGCTCCACCCGCAGCCAGGACATCTCCCGGCCGTTGATGATCTCCTGTTCTCCGACCACGCCCAGGTTGTTCTCGGCGTAGCAGGCGGCCGCACAAGCCCCGCAGCCGATGCACCTGTCCAGGTCCACGGTCATGGACCAGCGGTAGCCGACGTGTTCGTGGGGCGGGTAAAAGTCCCGGTGGGAATCATAGCCCTCCGGCAGAGGGAGCGTCAGGGGAAAATCCCACATGGTCAGCCCCTCGCGCTCCACGGGGCGCCCCGCGTCCAGCTCCTCGGTGGAGATGGTCAGGGCGATCTTCCGGCCGTGCTGAATCCGGCTTCCGTCGGTATGGGCCAGCTCCCGGCGCAGCCCGGCACCGTGGATGGTGACCGGATCGATGGAGAAAAAGGCCCCGCCGTGGCGGGGGTCCGCGCCGCTGGGAAGCAACTGAAGCGGATTTTGCCCCTCTCCTTCGGCGTAACGCCCCATGGCGGTGTGCCCCTGGCCGATGCTCATGAGCAGCAGATTGGGACGCACGCTGTCGGCCTCGTAGACCACCGCCTCCAAGCTTGCCTGGCGGGACTGGAGCTTGACGATATCTCCCTGGGCCAGGCCGTTTTGCTGCAGGGTGTCCGGATGCACCAGTACCGGCGCCTGCCAGGCCACTTTGGTGATCGGGTCGGGAATTTCCGCCAGCCACGGGCGATTGGCGCCGCGGCCGTCAAAAAACCGGATCGACGGCGCGGCGGCGAACACCAGGGCGCCGTCATTTGGCTCGGTCAGGGTGTGAAAATCGTCCATGACCTTGTAAGGGACCACCTGGCTTCTTTCCCGGCTGTATGCCGGCACCTCGACTCCGCCGTCTCTCAGGGCCAAAAGCCACCGTCTTTCACTGGAAATGGTGTCCCGGCGCATGTGGCGTTCCGCCAGATAGCTGCGGTAGTCCGGCGGTTGATCGGAGCCGCCCGCGCCCAGCCGCAAAAAAAGGTCGCCGACGGAAGGCGCATCAGTCAGGCTTCCCATGGCCGGCTGCTGCAAAGAAAGGAAGCCGGAGGCGCCCGCGTAGTCGTCCCAGGATTCCAGCGGCAGCTGAACCGGAAAAACCAGGTCGGCTTGTTCAGCGGTTTCATCCATGAAGGCTGAAAAACTGACTGTAAATAGGCCTTTGCGGGCAAAAACCCGGTTGACAGCCCCTTCTGCCGGCATGTGATACACCGGATTGACATGGTAAAGGAGCAGCACTTCGTCGCGTTCTTCCTTTGCCTTCTGGAAAAAAGCGATGATGTCCGAACGCCGGCCCGCCGTTTCCACCCGGTACCGGCGGTCAAAATCGATCCTGCGCAGATCCGGGTCCAGGATGAAGTTCAGCAGGTTGACCGCAATGTTTGTTTGCAGGGCGTTCTCCCCGCAGTCGCCGCTTCCGGTGCCCAGCACCAGGGGGCGGTCCGCCGCCAGCAACCGCCGGACGAGGCTCTGATAACGTTCGGGCTCGACGCCGGCAACCCGCGACACATGAACGGGGGTATATTCCCTTGCCGTTTGAAGGATCATGGATCGGATAAAATCCCGGAGATGCCCGCCCCGGCCCGCTTCCAGCGCCTCTCGAACCAGTCCCAGGGCCACGGCGGCCTCACCGCCTGGATGGCATCCGATCCAAAGATCCGCATTGGCGCACGTAAGGGACTGATATGCGCCCACGGAAAAAAACACGCCTTTTCCCTTTTCGGAAAAGGCGTGCATCTCTTTGAACTTGCGGGCGTACTCCACCGGAGAAAGCCAGGTCTCGAGGAAATCGGCGCCAAAGGAGACCAGCACGTCGGCCTCTTCCATTCGGTAGGAAAACAGCCCGTCGATGCCGAAGACGATCTCATTGGCGGCTCGAAGCGACTCATAGGCAAACGGCTCGAAAACCACTGGATTTTCGGATCGCCAGCCGTGCAAGGTTCTTCTGAACAGGGACATCAGGGTGCCGCCGACCGTTTCGGTGAGCATCCGGATCCGGCGGGGCCCCTGGGCGGCCGCATTGCCGATTCTGTCTTTCAAGAGCGCTTCGGCCTCGGCAAAGGAGGTTTCTTTCCACCGGGTCCCTTCCCGCAGCATCGGCGCCCGAAGTCGATCCGGATGATAGACCCCCTGCAGCGCAGCCTGGCCGCGCATGCAAAGCGCTCCGCGGTTGACCGGGTGCCTCGGGTTTCCTTCCAGCTTGACAACCCGGCCTTCCCGGGTTCTGGCGAGCACGCCGCATCCCGCCGGGCACTCTCTGCAAGTGGTGGCGTACCAGGACGCCTGGCCCGTGACCATGTCGTCGGGATGCTCGACCAGGGAAAACAGGTTTTTCTGGGGATCGGAACAGCCGGCAGCCAGGGAGAAGCTGCTCAAACCGGCAATTTTTAGGAAGGTACGCCGATTCATACTATCCAGGCACCTATAGGGTAAAGATGGATCGACATTGGAAAGTCGCCCGGGCAGCGGCATAAAAAACCGGCCCAAGTCTGAACGAGAGAGGCAACCGATAATGATTCCTGTATAAAATTCAGCGTCTGTAGTCAAGCATCGATCGGGCGCCGGTCGTATCGACCGTTGGAGGGACGCGCTCTGTCGCGTCCGACGCCGAGCGGCCGCGACGGGGCGTGGCCCTCCATTTTTGGACTTTGACGGGACCCTGGTTGTACCCCTTGAACGCTTGCATATATGACCGTTTGACGGTAGAAGAAGAGCCTTGCCGTCGGGGAAGTGTCAGTGAATCCCCGCTGCCGGCGTTGGCGAACATCGTTTGAGGCAAAAACCATAAAACCTGGCGGCGCAGCCGCCTTTTATAAAATCGTGAAGCGATTTTATCAAGGAATCAACCATTGGCGATGCCGGACAAAAAACTTGTGCTCCCCCTTTTGGTGCCGGCTGCCGTGATCTTTGCTGCTGCGGCAATCCTGTGGCAGTGGCCTCAAATGACTCCCCGCAGCACGGAAATTCGGGCGCTGATGGTACTTCTGCCGGTCTTGCCGTTCGCCCTTTTTGTTCTGGTCGCAGCCACGGGCCTCCGCTACGGAAATGCCGGACTGCTGCTCAGCGCGCTTGCCCTTGCCCTTTGCTATGCCTTTGTGGGCTCACCGGGCCCCGATCTCTTAAAAGGCCATCCGGCAAAAAGCGCCGCCCTGTTTCTTCTTCCGCTGAACATCGGGGTTTTTTCAACCCTCATGAGGCGGCGCCTGAAAACGGCGAAGGGCATCGGCTGCCTTCTGGCGCTCATCTTCCAGGCCGTCGGGGTGCTGTGGCTTTCCGGCCGGCCGGCTTCGGCCATCGATGCATCAGTGAGCCGAATCGTTTCCAGCGCTGCCCCTGATTTCCGGGAAATGATCGAAGCGGCCGGTGGCGCATTTGCATCGACCCTCTCGGTTTCCGGGGGAACGATTTCCGTGGCGGCGACGATCTGTTTTGCCGCCGTTGCCTTGTTTTTACTGGTTCGTTTCTTTCTCCGCCGCAACGCATTGACGGCCGGCCTTGCCGGCGCCCTGGCCGGCGCCTTTCTCTCGGGAAGCGGGGAGGCTTCGGCCATGGCCCCGACGGTCTATTACACTGCCGCAGGACTGATTCTGGCGGCGGCCGGCATCGAGTCCTCCTTTACCCTGGCCTATACCGACGAATTGACCGGTTTGCCGGGAAGACGACGGCTCAACGAAGAACTGATCAACTTGGGAAAACGCTACTCTCTGGCCATGATCGACGTGGATCATTTCAAAAAGTTCAACGACCGTTACGGCCACGACGCCGGAGACCAGGTGCTTCAAATGATCGGCAAAAAGCTGGCGGGCTTGGGCGGCGGCGGCAGGGCCTTCCGCTACGGCGGAGAAGAGTTTACCGCTGTTTTTCCCGGCAAGGAGGTGGACGAGGCCCTTCCTTACCTGGAACGCTATCGACGGCAGGTGGCGGCAAACGGGTTTGTCGTTCGGGGAAAACAGCGGAAAAAATCCGGTCCCGAAAGCCGCAAAACCCCGCCGAACCGAAAAAAAGCGGTCCAGGTAACCGTCAGCATCGGGCTGGCCGGCCCGCAAAAGGGGGTCTCCGATCCGGTTCGCGTGCTCAAACTGGCCGATCAGGCGCTTTACCGGGCCAAAAATGCCGGCCGCAACCGCATCCGGATGGATGAGGGGGGTGCCTAGTGGATGGGTTGATTGGTTGAATCGTTGATTCGTCGAATGGGAAAGGGCCGGTTGATTTCAGCTTCATGAAGCTCTCGAGAAAGCTTCCATACTGCCGGTCCCAATCGACCATTCGACCATATAACCAATCGACTGTCCTCATCCAGCGGCGGCCAGGCCGACCGGCAGAGCTTTCGGCACCTCCGCATCCCCGGCATCGGTCTCGTCGGCCGCAAGTCTTCCGTCCCTGACCAGCAGCCGCCGGGCCGCATAGCCGGCGCATTCACTGCTGTGGGTGACCATGACCACCGTCGTCCCCTGGCGGTTGAGCCGGAGGAGCAGCTCCATGACCTCCTGACCGGTGCTCGAATCGAGGCTGCCGGTCGGTTCGTCGGCCAGCAGCAGGGGAGGGGCGTTGACGATGGCCCTGGCGATGGCCGCCCGTTCCTTTTCCCCGCCTGAAATTTCCCCAGGAAGCCGGGATGCTTTGTCCGCCAGCCCGACCCAGGCGAGCGCCTCTTTTGCCCGGGCGTCTTTTTCACGGCGGGCCCCCGGTGACACAGCCAGGGGCAGCATGGCGTTTTCCAGCACGGTCAGATAATCGACCAGGTGAAATCCCTGAAAGACGAACCCCAGAAATTCACGCCGGAAATCGGCGCGTTGTTCGGGGCGCAGACTGTAGACCTCGATTCCGTCGACAGCATAGCGCCCCGCAGTCGGCGCATTCATGGCCCCCATGACCGACAGCAGCGTCGATTTTCCCGCTCCGGAAGGCCCCATGACCGCAACGAATTCGCCCTGCTCTATGGTAAACGAGATGCCGTCGACAGCCGCCACAGCGGCCTCTCCAGCGCCGTATTGCTTCACCAGATTCTTCACTTCGATAAAGCTCATGGGTGATGTACTCCTTAG
>CBFCZJ010000269.1:0-5495 GCA_965602445.1 uncultured Desulfobacterales bacterium
TGGTCGAGAGCTCTCGCCCGGCGGGAGGAAGGGAGTACCCCATGAAGAAAAGATCGATCCTCATTGCCATAGACGGCTCCAAAGGCGGCATGGCCGCAGTTCGCTATGTGGCCGGAACGGCCCATCCGGACGGGCTTTCCATCCATTTGTTCAGCGTCATGAGCCCGATGCCGGAGAGCTTCTGGGACAGTGAAATCGAACCCGGCAGCCTGAATGGAAAAGACGATGCGACCCGGTGGGAGCAAGAGCAGGTCCGCATCACCGAGGGGTTTTTAAAGGAGGCGAAACAGATGTTGGTCGCCTCGGGACTCGAGCCGGGCGCCGTCACTTACAAGGTCCATCGGCGGGAGCGGGGAGTTGCCCGGGACATCGCCATGGAGGCCCAGCGCGGATATGACGCGGTGGTATTGGGGCGTCGAGGAAACAATCCGGCGGCCGAGCTTCCCATCGGCAGCGTGGCCACCAAGATTGCCAACACGCTGCACCATTTTCCGGTCTGGATCGTGGCCGGCCCGGAAAGGAGCAAGGTCCTGGTGGCCATGGACTGCTCCAAAAGCGCGCTGCGGGCCCTGGATCATGTCTGCGACATGCTCCACCCGGACTGCCCGGGAATTTGCCTGTGCCATGTGATTCGCGAAGCGGTCGGTCAAGTATCGGAACCGAGTTTGGGTCCTTCGGACGAAACCGGGCGATTTCTGGCCGAAATGAACCGCAAGCGTACGGAAAAGGCCGAAACGGCCATGGGCCGCTGTTTCATGGGAGGAGAGGGGCAGCTCAAATCCCGGGGATTTGACCCTGACCGGGTCACGACCCGCATTATCACCGGGGCTGCCAGCCGCGCCGGAAGTGTGGTCCGGGAAGCGAAGAACAATGGATACGGGACCATTATCCTGGGCCGCCAAGGGCTGAACCCGGAGGAAGGTTTTTTCATGGGCCAGGTCTGCAGCAAGGTGCTGCAGCTTGCCGCCGGCATCACCGTCTGGATCGTCAGCTAGGCCGGAAGCGCAAAGCGCTTCCGGCTGCTGGGAGGCTGGGATGCCAGGAGGCTGGGATGCTGGGACAAAATTTCTTTTGAAGGTATCTCAAAAATACGTTACGCTTCCTTTCTCAGCCTGCTGGCTTTCCAGCCTCTCAGCTTCCGAGCCTTCCAGCCTTCCAGCCTTCCAGCCTCCCAGCATCCCGGCCTGCCAGCGGCGCGAAGCGCCTCATTCCACCACCCACACCGTGCAGTTTTTGGCGTGGTTGACGATCTTGCTCGAAATACTGCCGAACAGGAATTCTTCGCTTCTGGAAAGCCCCTGCCGTCCGACCACGATGGTGCTGTATGTCTTTTCGTCCCTTTCGGCCAGGATGCATTGGGCCATGGAGGGACAGTACTTCAGCACGGAGCGGGTGGTTACGGCCTCTTCGTTGAATCCGGCCTCGACGAGCTGCTTTTTGTAGGCGGCCAGCTGCTCGTCGATTTTTTGCCGGTGCTCTGTGAGCCATTTCTGCCGTTCCTCCTCGGTGGGAAAGAAATCTTCTTCCGGTTCATTGATCACGTTCAGCACCGTTACCGCGAAGCCTTCCACGCCTCCGAGCATTTGTCCGACATAGGACACTGCCCGCCGGGAGTTCTCCGATTCGTCCACGGCGATGAGGATGTTTTTGTTGAACCGTTGATTTTGCTGTGGTTGCTGGTTCATAGGTCTTTCCTCCCTTGGGCAAACGGCCCTTACTCAAGCGTTGCCCGGGCTTCGCCCAAATCTTCCAGGAGCTGTTTGGTGTGCTCGTAAAACCAGTTCGCTCCCTTTGAAAAATGGAGCAGGATTCGGTTCAGGGCCTCGGGCAGGTACGGATAGATTTTTTTCAGATTCGCCAGCCGGTTGTGAAAAACGATGTTCCGATCTTCTTCGACCAGGGCATCGAAGGCCGGGTGCTCTTCTCTGAGCAGGTCCTGAAGCAGGAGATCTCCTTTGCCGGCAAGGTAGATTAAGATATTGCCGAGGCCGAACAAATCGTATCCGTAGATATTTTCCCGGTGCGCATAGTTGAAGTCAAAGTCGATCCACCGGTAGGAACCCGTGTCCCTGTCTACGAATATATGATCGCGGCGGATGTCGCCGTGCTTTTCCCCGTGGTCGTGGAGAAAACGGATGGCCTCGACGCTCTTGATGAAATTGTCGAGGATCCCTGGAAAATGCGTATGGAAATAGGCCTCATGGCCCCCTTCGATCTTGTCTATCATTTTCGGAAGCGTCGGCCCGACAATGACATCCAGGACCCGCAGGGGATTGCCCGCCGAATCTTCGGCGGAAAAACCCTGCATGAAATGAGAATGATCCCGGACCAGAGACAGAATTCGCGCTTCTTTCTTCGGGCTTCGAAAGCATTGGAAAGCGATGCCGCCGACATGGGCGGTGAACCGTTCGTAGAAAACCAGCTTGATGATCTTGCGCTGGCCGCTGTTCAAATCCACGCTCCGCTTGACCCAAAATTTTTCCTCATCGTCGAGGCCGAATCGCCCCTCCTTGGCGTTTTGGCGGATCAGATAGGGGGTATCTGCCAGCACAAGCACGTCGCCGTAGCCGATGCGGAAAAAATCGGTGGTATCGGTATGGACGACGGGGGCTGGCTTCCCGTCAAAGGATGGGAACCATCGAATGATGCGGTCTTTCAAGGATTCGGGGGTGAGGGAAAGGTTCATGGCATTTATGCGCCTATTTGAAAAGTATCGATGATCGAAATGCCTAAAATGCCTAGAATGCCTAAAATGCCTATAATGAGCTAAAATGGTGGAGTCGCTTCGCTCCGTCCTGTTTCATATGGCGTTCCACGAAAAGGTCACATTCTTTCAGCGGCGGAAATGCCCATGCCGCTGGTTTTAAATTGAGCGGTTTTCTATAAAACTGCAGTTGCCCGCCATCCGAGCCGACACTCATTGGCCGCCGGCGCCCGATCGTCATTTACTTTACCCGACAAGTGCGCGGCAAGTAAAGGTCGATTCGGGAAGGATCGGAAGCCGGGCAAAGACAATGCTTTCAGGGTGACGACGTCAATTTGAACTTGACGAACCGCAAGCCTTTAGACTCAAGATTTTATCAAAAGAGGCCGTTTGAAAGCCAGATTTTATGGCCACTTTTACCGCCTCATGCTGAAAAACCCTGTATATAAGCGATTTTCCTATTGACACCGTTTTTCTATTTCTGTAAATGCTGGATGCACAGGGGTAAAGAGGCCTGAACCGCAACCATTAGCACAAGGGGGGAACAGATGACCAAGGCAGAATTGATCGAGAAAATGTCGAAGGAAGCGAAAATTTCCAAGGCTGCCGCCGGAAAGGCGCTCGATTCCTTCATGGACGGCGTGACCAAGGCCCTCAAGAAAAAAGACGGCAAAGTGACCCTGGTCGGCTTCGGCACCTTTCAGAAAGCCCGCCGCAAAGCCCGCAAGGGACGCAATCCGCAGACCGGCAACCCCATCAAGATCAAAGCCAAAAACGTGGTCAAATTCAAGCCGGGCAAGAAGCTCAAAGACGCAGTATAGATATCTGTCTCATCAGACATCGAGGCGGCCACGGAGCGTTCCGGGCCGCCTTTTTTTATGGAAAGGAGTGGGGGGATGAAGATCATGGTCTGTTTCGACGGTTCGGCGGTATCTGAAGCGGCGGTGCGGCTGGCCGGCGTCCATGCGGGGGCGCTGGGGGGGAAAGTGATCATCGTCACCTCCATTGTGGGGGGTCCGGAAGTCGCCCGGAGAGAGTTCGTCTCCAAGGAGCGGGAGCTTGCCTATGCAGCGTCTCTTATCGGAGACATCGCCCCTAATCCGGAAGTTCATCTTTCCATCCGAGGGATGGATCCGGGGGAGGACCTGGTCAGGTTCGCCGGGGAAAACGATGTCCAAGAGATGGTTCTCGGCGTTCGGCGCCGCTCCAAGGTCGGAAAGCTGCTCTTCGGATCGACGGCCCAGTATGTGATCCTTCATGCCCCTTGCCCGGTGGTCACCGTCCGATGATAAAATCGCTGCCGCGATTTTATAAAGGTTTCGCTGCGCGAAAGAAATGCCAATGCATATATGGCGAAGCCTTTGAAGCGGAGCCTCTGGACCTCGGGGCTGCCCAGTTTGATTAAAGATAGAAACTTTTTCATCGAAGCCGCCACCGTTGTAGTGAACGGCCTCCGCCTGTCGCGGCGTAGCTCGAAGAGCGAAGACTGATGCCGTTCACGGCGGCACGACACCCGACTTCGCCTCCGGCTGCGCACGGGCAGGCGCAGATCGTGCCCTACAAAAACCCCGACGGTGATCGGAGTTTTATATGATAAGAGCTGCGGACATGCCCCCGTACCGGTCCATCCGGGAACTGGCCCGGCAGGAGCCGAAACAGGGGGCCTACCGGATCGACTACCGGCGGGGGGCTTCCGGTATTGCGGTCATGGCCATCCACGGCGGCGGTATCGAGCCGGGCACAACGGAGATTGCCGACGCCGTCGCCGACCGGGACCACAGCTTTTATTCGTTTACAGGGACCAAGCCGAATGGAAACTGGCGTCTGCATCTTTCCAGCCGCTGCTTTGACGAACCGATCGGGCGGAGAATCGCCGAAACGGCCAGAATCGTGGTTACGATCCACGGCTGTCAGGGAAGCGAGGCCGGGGTATATCTGGGGGGAAGGCACCATGGCCTGAAACGGGCCGTATCCGCAGCCCTGGAAGCGGCGGGTTTTTTCGTGGCGGAGGGCTCCCGGTTTCCGGGAAAAACGCGGCAGAACATCTGCAACCGGGGCTGCTCAGGCAGGGGGGTGCAGATGGAATTGACGCGCGCCTTGCGCGGTTCGTTTTTTATGGAGCTTTCGTCCGCTGACGGCAGGCGCCGCTGGATGCCGGCGTTTCAGCGGTTCGTTTTGGCGGTGCGCTCTTCTTTGGAAGCAAGGCGGTAGTCAGGGGAAAATCGTTTCGGCGAGATCAGATGATACCCGGTTTCGCTGACCCCATGCCAGCAAAGGAGACTTCGTTGCCGCATCGGATCATTGATCCTGTATCCTGCAGGCTTTAATCGCAGCAACCACTTCCGTGAAAACGTCCGTGAGCCTCAGAATGCCGACGACCTCAGCCTCCCGGGTCACTAAAAGGGATTGAAACCGCTGGGAGATCAGCAGATGAATGGCGACATCGAGAGACGCATTTTCCTCGATGTATTCGCTTTCGACAGGGATGTGCATGAAATCCTTTACCCTGCGGTTTGCCCCTTTTCCGCAAATTTCCTCCATGGGAGTTTCCCATAGATTATACGACGTCAGCATGGACTGGATGAATTTCTTGGTAAAGACCAGGTGGGCCATCCCTTCCCGGCTCTGGAGCGCGTCGTATTTCGGCTCCAACGCCTTCAGCAAATCGATCTGGTCGATTTTTCCGCAGACCCGGCCGCTGTCGTCCAAGACGAGGATGGCGCGATGGGGGTAACGAGCTGGATCGAATTTTTCCTGCGACATTTCCAGTGCGAAAATGGCATCGGCCAAG
>CBFCZJ010000270.1:0-5480 GCA_965602445.1 uncultured Desulfobacterales bacterium
GCAGTATTCCATAATTTTAGGCATTCTATCTCATTTTAGGCATTTTAGGCATTTCCAATCTTCGCGTCTCGCGGTGAGTTTTCGTTGATCCGTAATACGTCACTGAAACTATGCCATCGGGCACGAAGGCGGAGGTAGGAGAAATCTGAAATTATCACTCCAACGAAGGAGTTGAATCGAGCCGCTGCCCAAAAGGGCTTTCCCACAGACGTTCACGATGTCGACTGCCGGCTTCCTGCCATCGAGCCAGCTCCCGGGTCGCCCACCGATACTCCAAAAAATCCCGGGCAAGGGTGCTGCGACAGACCTGGTACCACCGCGTGCAATTTCGGTAGTCTTTTTTCAAACGATTGGATAGCCCGATGAAGTAGGCAAAGATGCAGCGATGATCGGCATTTGAAGAAACTTGTAAAAGCTCTTCTTCCGTGATCTTGTTCAGGAGATAGCGGCCCGCGGCATGGTAAACCGCCTCGATCTGCTGCAAGGGATCATCGGATTTTTCTTCCGGCTTGTAAGGTTCGTCGTAGTGGCGTTCCAGCAGCAAACCCATCGCCCTCGATTCTTTTCCAAGCGCCAGCCAGGCAATGAGCTGATACAGCCGCGCGTGCTCCCGGGTTCCGGCTGGATGAAACTCCGGTAGGACAAATTCCCCGAGGATGGGGGTGAAGAGCCCTCGTTCATACAGTACCCGGCAAAGAAGACTCCCCTTTTCCGGCGCAACCGAATCCGCCAGAAATTGCATCGCCCGGTTCTCCCCGTGGTCAAGCCCGATGAGCACATATCGGCTGACGGTCCTTTCCATTTCCTGGAGCCCATCGGCCGCCGGCGCCTTGTCAAGAAGGTCTGAGGCAATGGCGGTCTTGCCGATTCCCGCGTAATAAACTGCCAGGCGGTGAATTTCCTCAAAATCGGCGCCTTTTGCTGCCAGTGCTTCTGCCGCAGACCGCAGCCGCTTGAGGTTGGCTTTCGAAAGGGAGCGGGCAAATAATTCTTCATAGTGCATGGGGGCGCCGCCCTGAGCCCGGAGATCCGCCAGATACGCTGCCGCTTGAAGATCGTTTCCCCGGCGCCAGAAAAATGCGGCCGCCGCAAGCAGAATCTCTTTGTCGCCTCCGCTTCTCATTGCCGCCAGTCGAACAAACTCATTTGCCTTGGTAAGGTTTCCCATCGCTTCAGCAGCCTGCGCGGCAACCGCCAGAGCGTCGGCGCGATAGACTCGAACCTGCTCGGCGACGGCTTTCATCGCTTTGCCGGGATCGCCGATCTCCAGGTAGATTTTGGCCAGCAAGATGCCCAGTTCGAATTCGATCTCCCGATCCGGGCTGCCGTTTTTCAAAAAAGCTTCTATTTCAACGACGGCTTCGGGCCGGCGGCCAAGATCTCGAAGCATCTGAACCGACTGCCTAAACGCGTGGCGGTTTTCCGGCAGCAACCGACTTGTTTTTTGGAAGAGGGCAAGGGCGGTCTTTTTCGCTTCGGCATCCGTTTTCTCAGCATAGTAGTCCCCGGCCAGAAGCAGCAGACGCGGTTCATCGGGAAACGATTTCAGGGCATCGCGCAAAGGGGCATCCACCCCCTTGATTCGTGCCAGCCGTTCATAGCCGTCAAAGAGCCTGGGATCGAATGCCACGGCGGATGAAGTGAATTTTTCGGCAAGATCGAGGCTCATCAGATGGTGGAACGACGCGCCGGAAAAAGCGAGAAATGAGGGTCTGCCGTCCAGCCGTTCAAATACTTCCGGCCAGCTTTGAATTCGTAGCTCGTCCGATTCGATTCCGTCATACACCCATGTGAGCAGAAAAGGCGGCGATTGGGGATTCTGCAGCATGGTCTGCAGGTGGGAAAAAGCGGCTTCCGGCTCTTTACGGCGTTGGGCGCTCTTGGCCAGCATGGCCAAAACGAGCGGATGGCCGGCGTTTTTCTCGGCCAGCAAATCGGCAAAGGTTTTGGCCAAGCGCGGCTTGTTCCAACGCGCTGACAGCATACGGTACCGGAGGTACAGTGCGTCCAGATACAAAAACCGCCAGACGGCCGCTGCACGGTCTGCATCGAACAAAATCCCCCGGGAAAGGTGCTGGGCCGAAGCGATCTTTTGCTGCAGGACCGATTCGAAGCGGGCAATCGACAGATCACTCTGTGACGGCTCACCGGAGAACCAGCCCAGATAGGATGTCCAGTTGCCGACCGGGCCTCCGGAAGGAAGCGGTCCAGCCTCCATTTCCGAGAACAAATAGACCGGAAAGAGAACCGAACAGCGCTTGGCCATCGTCAGGTTTCCGGAAAAAACAGCATCGGCCATGGCCGGATAAAAGTGGGGATCCCGATTCAGCAGCCGCCTGCCGACCTCGTCGGCCGGCTCGTCTTTCATGCGCTGTCGATAGAGCCGGAGCAGCAGGTAGTCTGCCAAAACCCCACCCTCGGCTGCCATCGAAGCGACCGCTTCGGCATCGCCCCGCAGAAAAGCCGAAAGAAGACGATCCTGAAATGATCCGCCGCCCCCCCCGTTTTCGTAGGAACCGTAGCCCATCGCGCGGGCGATCAAGGCCCGGTCGATGCGCTTGGAGCCGCCGTCTTCATCCGGCCGGTGGGCGGAGGCAAGGGCCAGGGCAAACGACGTCAAATCATCTCCGAGAGGGGATCTGTCCTGGAAAAGCAAGGTGAGCAGCAGCGCATAGCGTCTGGAGGCGGCCCGCAGCAGGCCGGGCGACGGACCCGACTGGCTCCATATGCGTTGAAGCCCTTCCAGGGATTCAAGAAGCGCCATCGGATCTGCGGGCGCTTCGCTGTCTGTCTTCGGAGCGGAGCCGGAAACGATGCCGCTCTTCTCCAGGCCTCCTTCTTTTTTCAGATGCTGATCCATGGCCAGGCGCCATCGATCGAGTCCGGCCACGGCGGCGTCGAAGGTCAGCGGCAGCGGCAGAACCAGTTCATCGATTTTTTCATCACCGACCATCAGCGGCAGCAGCAGCTCGCGGCTGTTGGCTTTCGCCTGCCCAAGACCGAATCCCGGATCTTTCAAAAGGCCATGGAAATCCCCGTATCTTTCGGCCAGAATCGAAAAAGACCGCACCAACCGTGCATCGGGCCTGAACCGATACTGGGTAAAAACGATCCGGCGCAGATCCTTGGAAGACGCATCGACCACCGATACAGGCGCGGACGCCAGGGCTCGAAACACCAGCTCGGGAGGAGGCGGTCGATAGAACGCCTCATGAAGACGATAGGCGAAAAAAGACAGGGAAACCAGCAGCAGAAGCATCGCGGATGCGGTCCGAAGCCATTTTTTGCGCACTCGATCAGGAGGCGGGACAATCTGCACCGGGGTTTCGACAACTCGGGGCGCTTTTTGCGGGCGGGCTGTTTTCTTCAGTTCCCCCGGCCGAAGCGGCACAAAAACCGCCTTTGCGCCGAGTTTTTCCATTCGGCTGATGATCAGCGCCGCATTTTTTTCAGAAATCTTTTTGGCCAGCACCACCGGAGGTTTTCGGATCTTTGCCCGAATACGCTCCTCGGGCAGTTTCTTCATGATCCTCGACAGAAATTCGGCGACCTTTTCTTCGACACGGGGGTTGGGCACCGAACGAAGAATCAGTTTTCCGTATGTATTCGACGTTTTTTCCTGCATGTACAGTGTCACCCGGAGGCAAAAAATTTTCTCGAAATTCTTTTAGATGTCAGCCCTGCCGCCGGCCTTACGGATTCAAGATTCCAAATTCAAGATTCAAGATTCTCCGGCGGAAGATTTATACGAAATTTTGGTTTTAACCGGCCGGTTTGATCAATAGTGAAGCTTCATCATTGCAAAAAAAAGCATCGGCTAATGCCATGCGACATTTTCCAGGATCGAAACGTTCGCTGCAGTCTTTTGGGTTTCTGTATAGGAGATGGAAATCGATCTTCCGTCAGCGAGATTGATCCTGATCTCATGGCGAACGACGCCCGGCTCCCTGGAAACTTTCGGTTCAATCGTCGCCTCGATGGAACTTTTTCCATCCTTGGCGACGATCCCGTAAAGAGAGTTGAAAATGGATACGGCGTCCGGACCGAAATAACTGCCCCAGTTCTTTCCGATCCACCAGAGTTTTCCATCCTTGAAGGTCAGGTTTCCCGGCGATTCGTAGGGAGGCCCGTCCGAAGCGGAGATGGCATAAGACCCGTAGGTACCGGCAAGCCGATGCAGTTGGTATCGCGTCGGCTCCAATCGCTTCTGCACTTCCTCTATGGACATGCCCAGCCGCAGCGTGACGCCGGCGACATCGATGGCTTTGCTTTGGGCGTGCACCGAGCTCAAAAAGCCTGCGGACAGAAGGACCATTGTCAATACCGACAGGACTCGGATCACTTTCATTGGCAAAATCCCTTTTGTCGAATTTGTTGGATGTTCAAGGCCGAAGGGGCCCCGCCGGGCTGATAAAAGTCAACGGGCCAGAAAAGCCTTGACCCAGGCAGCAGAGTGCCCCATGTTTTTGTGCAAGTCAAACCTGCTTTAATAAAATCGCGGCTGCGATTTTATCGCGGAGGCGATTTGAGTTGAACTTCGATTTCATTATGGAGGTTATGTATGGCAGGAGCATTGGGTTCTTCACCCACCATGAACCAGCAGATATTCGATATCGGCCTGGAGATGGAAACCGTTTCCCTGTACTTGCTGTGTTGCGGACTCATCGACGCGGGGCTTGCCGCCTCCCTCGACAGAATCAAAGAACGATGGAACAGCTCAGAGGAGGAACTGCAAAAATGCCTTCAGGAGCTGATCGAAAAGAGAATCCTGCAAAAAGACACCTCTGAAGCAGAGGGCGATATCTTTATCGTGACCCAGCCCCACGAATGGCGGTAAAAGCGCTGCGCGCTTTTACTTGAAGCGGCTGCGCCGCTTAAAGAAAATGAAAGATCCGGGCCGGGACGCCCCCCTCTTCTATCGTTTAGGACACCGAAGGGCTCCTGTGACCGCGTCTATAATCTGCTCTTCGGTCACGTCGGTTCTCATGCCGGGACAGGTACCCGCCATGGCGTACCAGTTTCCGGGATCGATAAGCACGGCCCGGATAAAGGGCCAGGATCGGCACATGCGGGGCTTGACTGGATGAATCGTGCATTTTTCCTTCCAGAAAATGCAGTAGCCGTCTTCTTTCTGGGCCAGCAAGGGCTTTTGGGCCGACCAGCGGCAGTAAGTTTCGAGAAAAAGGCTCTGGCCGACGCCGATATACCCGGCAATGGCCTCGACCTCTTCTTCGGTGACGTATGTTCCGCCGTAGCCTCGGCAACACTGCCCGCACATCGAACAGGAGAAGATTTCCTCAGGGTTCATGAGCTTTCTGGATGCTGGATGCTGGATGCCGGTCTTCGCTGCTTCGGAGCTACGCCCCGGCAAGCTGGATCCTGGTTTCTTATGCTGGTTTTTCGATCCTCGTATGAAACTTCGGTTGAAGCCGGGGTTTTTGTAGGGCACGACCTCCGCGTCGTGCCTTCATGAACGGCAC
>CBFCZJ010000271.1:0-5473 GCA_965602445.1 uncultured Desulfobacterales bacterium
GAGGAATTTTTGCGCCAATGGCTGTCCGTCGGTGGCACCCGGAGGCTGGCAGAGGCCATGATAGGTGTTGACCAGAAAAGGGTCTCCGCGAAACAGCACCCGAAGGTTTGCCAGTCCCTTTTTCCCGGCCACCCAGGTGCTGCTGTCTGTCATGAAATAGCCGGAAATCTGGTTCGCCTTTTTCAACGTCGCCATCATAAAATCTTTGGTGACGATGTACCAGTCTCCGGAAGGATCGATGCCGGCCTGCTTCCAGACGGCCATCTCCTTTTTGTGGGTTCCGGAATTGTCTCCCCGGGACAGAAAAGGGCTTTTTGTCGCGGCGATTCGCGAATAGGCGTCTGCGGCACTGGTTGCCGAATCGATTGCCGCCGGGTCGCTTTCAGGCCCGACGATGTAAAATTCGTTCGATCCGATGAGGGTCCGATTCATCGCCCACCCCTCCTGAACGGCCTTTTTCTCGGCGGCCGGAGCATGGACCATGATCGCGTCTGCGATTCGGTTTTGCAGAAGCTGGAGGGATTTTCCGGACCCGGCCTTGATCCAGCACAGCTGGCTTCCGTGTCGGCTGTTGAACCGATCCGCCAGGACTTCGAGGAGACCTAGCTCGCCGGGGCTTCCGGTGGCCACGGCAAATCGCTTTCCGGAGCCGTATACCGCCTTGCAGGGCAGGCCTCCGGCCAGCAATGGAGAGGAAAGAAACAGAACGATGAAAAACACCAGCAAACCCCGGCTCCATCGTATGGCTTTCATCCGACAACCTCCTTTTGTGGAAAATCGCTTTTCTCTGGTTTTAAGCACGGCGGCCTCGGATTGCTGGTAGGCTCCCGGAGGTAAAGAGTCAAGAAAAGTCGTCTGAATGAGGAAGCAGCGGCACTAGGACGACTGCGAATAACCAAAAACGACCCGGACAGGCATGACCGGAGTGCGGCATTGATTCAAGACCGGCATGCAGGACCATTGCCGGGAGCCAAGAAGAGAATCTGAGACAAATTCCCGTGCCGCCGGATGGGGGCAATGGTGAATTGCTTGATGGGTCAAATAATGAAAAAGTCGGAAACTTGTCTTTCAGAACTTCCGACAGATACCCGGCAGGTACCAATCAACCAATCAACGAATCGACCAATCGACCTGAAGCACAGGCAGCCGAGCGAACCGCAAACCGAAAACGGAGTAAACCAGAGACCGACTATCGCTCTATGTCCTCTTTTTTGGCCGTTTCCCGAAGCAGGGGCAAAATCGTGTCTTTGAGCGGGGGGTTGAGAGGACGGTATTTTGGATTGAACGCCTTGTCTTCGTGCCAGGAGAATTCGACGATTTCGAAGCGTTCGGGGATCACGTGCTCGTCGTTTTCCCCGTAGCTTTTCGGCTGGTAGTATTCGATGAAGATCATGCGCGCCGGGTCGATGTCGAACCGGCGGGTCACAGTGGTGGCGATGTGGCCCGAGCAGCTTCGAACGGACATCGGGCTGCCTGCCACGTCGGAGACGACGACGATCATCGGGCGCAGATGGGCCAGGTTGGCCGCCTTGCCCTTGCGCAGGTCATAGATCCGAAGCCGGCACTTGCCGCTGCCCAGCTTCAGCTTGCCGCCCCATCCCTCCCAGGTGAATATCTCGTCATGGATCAGCATTTGGTTGATTGGCCGATTGGTTGATTGGTCGAATCGCTGTTTGGTCGGATCCGTGCAACTTCCGAAGGAAGCAGTTTACCCATTCAACGACGCGACCGATTATCCATTCTGCTAAACTAACAACGAGTCAGGGAACTGTAAACGCGCAGCAGCTTGTCGGGAAGCTCCCTGACGTCGGATATCACGTTGTGGTGAACCTGACCATAGAGGTCGTCCAGTTTCGGATCCGCCGGCAGGTTCACCGTAAGGGCCCGGACGTGGATCTGTTTTGCCCGGGTTTCGGAGATGGCCCGGCGGGTGTCGGCGATGGCATATCCCCGCTTGTAATCCAGGTCGTTGGGAAATCCGTCTCCGATGATCAGCAGCAGGAGCACCCTGGAAGAAAGCGCTTGCAGCTGCGTTGCCGCATGTCGGATGGCCGCCCCCATGCGGGTGCTTCGCTGGGGCGTCAGGGCGCCGATTCGTCCCCGAACCGAATCGTTGAGGGGCTCTTCGAAATCCTTGATTCTGAAATAGTCGACCCCGAGACGGCCGGTGCCGGAAAAGCCGGCGATGGCAAATGCATCTCCCACGATGGACAGCGCTTCACAGAACAGCACCAGGGCTTCTTTTTCCACCTCCAGCACGGAAGCCCCCGATCCGGCCACCTGGTTGGCGGTGGATCGAGAAAGGTCGACCAGCAGCAGCACTGCGATGTCTCGTTCCTGCTTGAGCCGCTTGATGTATAGACGTTCGGAGGGGGTTTTCCCGGCCTTTCTGTCCACGGCAAAATCGATGAGCGCCCGGTGGTCGAAGGCGTCCCCTTCGATCCACTGCCGGAGAATTTTCACCCCTTCGGGCTTGAGGGTCTCGAAGGCGGTCCGAATGCGGCCCACCAGGTGGCGCCGGCGTTGAAGGGTCTCTGCATAGAAATCGGCGGCGTCCCCACCGACCTGCCGCTCCCGAACGCGAACATGCTGCTCGAGATAATCGTCGAGGCGTGCGTCCCATTCGCGATACCAGAAAACCGGGCCCTCTGCGTCGTCGGCCAAGGGGGGCGGGGCATCGGGCGGTGCCAGCCACGCGTCGAGGTCGAGGTCCTTTACATCGACCCGACATTGGCCCGGGCCGGGGTCCGGCGTCCGGAGCACCAGTTCTATGGCCTCCCGGGTCAGCGGTTCGCCCGGGTCCCGGAAAAGCCGGCGAAGATCGGATTTGTAGACCCGAAACCGGCTGCTTTTCTCGACGGCGGACTTGATCTGCCGGGCCGCGTTTTCCGCAGCCTGGTCGCTGAAGAAGAAAAGATCCGGCCGCAGCCTTCTGCCGAAGGGAAAGGCAAAGGGCCGATAGCCGCCGTCCCCGGCCCTGTCGAGGATCGACTGCGCCGCTTCCGGGTAGGCAAGATCGACCATCAAGGCCGCCGTCTCCACAGAGGGGTCTTTTTCCAGCTCCCGTAAAAACCGCTTCGCCCATCTGTCGGCCGCCTGGCCGGCGGGGACTGCATCTGCAGGCCGCCCGAGCACCAGCCGGGTAAAGAGGTGAACCAACATCGGGTGACCATCGGTTCGCCTGTTTTCCAGCGCCTTTCGCATCTGCGGAAGCACCGTTTGATGAAGCCCGGGATAGCGGATGGCAAGGAAGCGTTGAATGCGGCCCTGCTCGAAAATAAAAAAGAGGTCTCGGGCGAGCGCCGGGCAGGAAAACGCGCTGCAGAACCGCTCCAGGTCCGAGGCGGCGCTTTCCTCCGGCAGCGGCCGGCCACAGCGTTCGCATGCCTTTTCCAGGTCGAAATCGAAGGTGCCGAATTCGTGAAGGCCCGCCTCGAGGCGGACCATCAGCCGGTAGAGTCCGACATTGTCTGAGCGGCGCGGGTGTACGCCGATGGTTTCGGGCAGATAGATGGTGCGGCTGTCGGAAAATACGGCAAGGGTGTCCCCCGGCTCGCCGAATGCCGCCTGCGGCAGCGCGCTTACGGCACGGACGGAAAGCGGACGGCCGGTCCTGGCCCGCAGATAGCGGTTGAGCCCCTCACGGACCTGAGAAAGCGCCGCGGTCACCTGAAGCTCGCTGCAGGCATCGGCGCCCAGCTTCGAATCCAGGGAAAAAAACCGCCGGCCCCGGGCCGGATTTTCGTAGAACCGGCTCCGGCCCATCCCGATGAACCGGCTTAGGGCGGCCTCGGAAAGCAGGCCCAGTCCCTTTTCCATCCCCTCCAAAAACGGTTCGACCAGGGTTGGATCGATGCCGCAGACGGTCGTCAGCGCACGGATCTGCCAGACCCGGCGGGAAAATGAAAAGGAAAAGGGCGCCTTGGCCAACACCACGGTAAGCTGAAGGCACCGGTTGTAGGACAGATCGGCGGAAAAGGCCGCACTCAGCAGATCGAGAAACGCGGCGGCTGCATCGGTCTGGCCGGCGTCCAGGAGGCGGGTCAGCGCCGAAAGGGGCCGGGACAGGGTGTAGGTCCCTTTTCGGGTCAGAATGCGGACGGTTTGAAGGAAATGGTCGAGGAGGCCGGCAGTGTCGGATCGGAAAACGGGAACCAGGGCCTCTGCCATGATTTTACCGAACGTCGGACCTTGGCTTCCCGCGTCCCGGACCAGCGCCCGATATCGCGTCCAGGTCGTTTCCGATGCGGTTGCCAGTTCGGCCAGCCCGGTGCCCAGGGCCCGGCCGAAGGAAGGTTCCATAGACAGCGCCCAGAGGGTGTCTTCGGCTAGTTCCGAATGCCGTTCGGCAGGGATTTCTCCTCCGGCGCGGGCGAGCCGGCCGCGCAATTCGGCGGCCAGGCCCGGATCGGCCTCTTCGAGCATGGAGAGTGGATCCAACTTAGAATTCATTTCTTGTTTTCTTTATTTTAAAAAATCAAAGTGCGAAGTGGTTTGATTTTTTAAAATAGGTCTTCGATGAGCTCCTGGAGGGTTTCCAGCAGCCGCAGGTCGTCGGTAAGAGGCAGGCAGACGGCTGTCCGGCAGGCCGCCGCCGGCCCGATCCCGCGGCGGATCATCTGGGCCGCGTAGATCAGCAGCCGCGTGCTGGCCCCTTCGGTGAGCCCCTGCTCCCGAATGCCCCGGATTTTGCGCGCCAAAGAGACGAGCCTTGCAGCGGTTTCCAGGTCGACTTCCCCCTCGTGGGCGACGATGTCTGCCTCCTGGTCTGCGTCGGGATAGTCGAAATCGATGGAGACAAAGCGCTGGCGGGTGCTCTGCTTCAGGTCCTTGAGCACCGACTGGTAGCCCGGGTTGTAGGAGATGACCAGAAAAAAGTCCGGGTGGGCCGAAAGGCTCTCGCCTTTCTTGTCCACCGGAAGCGTGCGCCGATTGTCGGTGAGGGGATGGATGACCACCGTGGTGTCTTTCCTGGCCTCGACGACTTCATCCAGGTAGCAGAAGGCCCCGATTCGGACGGCCCGGGTCAGGGGTCCGTCGACCCAGACGGTTTCATCCGCTTTGAGCAGGTACCGGCCGATCAGGTCCGAGGCGAACAGATCTTCATGGCAGGCCACGGTGATCAGCGGGCGATGAAGCCGATAAGCCATGTATTCCACGAACCGGGTTTTGCCGCAGCCGGTGGGTCCCTTGAGCATGACCGGCAGCCGGGCGTCGTAGGCGGCCATGAACAGATCGACCTCGTCTCCGGCGGCCAGGTAAAACGGCTTTTTTTCGATCAGCAACTCCGGATGTTCCGGTAGGGCATCATCTTCAAGCATGAACCACTCCCTGGTGATTTTAAAATTGGCTTATGTGAAACTAGGCCAAAATGGCATAGTTTCATCCTTGATCAATCTGGACGCCCCGGCGGCCAGCGGCGGCGCTCGTATGAAACTTCGGTCGAAGCCGCGGTTTTTGTAGGGCACGACCT
>CBFCZJ010000272.1:0-5460 GCA_965602445.1 uncultured Desulfobacterales bacterium
GATCCGATCCCTTTCGCCCTCGATGCAGCGTCGCTTACCGAGAGAATGTGCCTGACGCCCGGCACCGAAGATGCACGAGAACTGGAAGAGATGATCGGCGAAGCAACGCAAACGGCAAAACCCAAGGCCGCCTTTAAAGAGTGCTTCGTCGAACAAAAGGGAAAAGACACCGTAACCGTCGACGGTGTCACCTTTACCTCCCTAGCGCTGCGCAAACACCTTCAGGCTGCAGAACGGGTGTTCCCATTTGTGGTCACCTGCGGCCGGGAAATGGACCGGGTCGTTTATGCAAAGGAGGATTTTTTGAAGGCATACTGGTGGGAGGAGATCAAGTCCGACCTGTTGAAAATCGCCTCCGATCATCTCACATCGGTTTTGACGCTGAAGTTCGGCCTGGGAAAATCGGCAACCATGAGCCCGGGATCCGGGGATATCGACATCTGGCCCATCGAACAGCAGCAGCCGCTTTTTTCGCTCCTGGGAGATGTCGATGACGCCGTCGGCGTGCAGCTTTCCGACTCTTTTTTGATGTCCCCGATCAAATCCCTCTCCGGCATCCGCTTTGCCACGGAAATCGACTTCTCTACCTGTCAGCTTTGCCGCCGAAACAACTGTCCGTCCCGCAGTGCCCCCTTCGATCCGGCGCTGTGGGAAGACTGCCAGCCTTAAACTACCCGATTGTTTTGCGCGATCGGGTCAATCAGATAACAGACGATATCGAAAAACCAAAAGAACTGAATCCCCATGGAACTGTTCGACAGCCACTGCCATTTAGACGACAAGGCGTTTTTAAAAGATCTGGCCGGCGTCATCGACCGGGCCAACCGTGCCGGTGTGACCCTGATGACGACCATCGGCGTCGACCGGGACACCTCGATTCGCGCGGTGCAGATCGCCGAGTCGACCCCCGGCGTCTATGCCACCGTCGGCTTTCACCCCCACGATGCCCGGTTTTGCACGGAAGCGGCACTCGAGGACCTGGTGCAGTTGGCCGGCCGGGATTCGGTCCGGGCCTGGGGGGAGATCGGCCTTGATTTCAACCGGATGCACTCACCGAAAACCGTGCAGGAAAAATGGTTTGCGCGGCAGATCGATATCTCCGAGCAGCTGGCCCTTCCGGTGGTATTCCACGAACGAGACAGCGGCGGCCGACTGATTGAAATCCTGAAGTCGGACTTTTCCCCCGGAAGGACAGGAGTGGTCCACTGTTTTTCAGGCACCGCAGACGAGCTGCAAGCCTATCTCGATCTGGGGCTCTTCATCGGGGTGACCGGAATCGTCACCATGAAAGAACGGGGAGCACCTTTGCGGCGGCTCGTCTCGCGGATTCCCGACGACCGGCTTCTGATCGAAACCGACGCTCCCTACCTTGTCCCCGCCCCGGAGCGAAACAGAATCCGCAGAAACGAGCCGGCTTTCGTCGTCTCGGTGCTGGAAAAACTGGCGGCGGTTCGCAAGGACACCGTCGTGCATCTTGCCAAAGCCACCTGTCAAAATGCCTGCCGGCTTTTCGGAATAGACGAAGGGCCGGAAAACAGGTAAACTCAGCATGGATGCCTCTGATTTTCGGCTTGATTTCATAATGAGTATATGCGAATAACTGTTTCCGTCTCGATCGTTCCCATTGCCGGCCTTCGTGCTTGTTGGCATAATCTTGGTGACGGTTCCAAGTTCAAAGAAAACTCAGCGCCGAGACACAGAGGGCGCAGGGAAAATCTTATCAAACTTACCTGCTCATTCTCTCCGGCCTCAGTGCCTCGGCAGTGAAACAATTGTCGCCGTAATTACGCCGGCATGTACTTAGAGGGATGACTCAACAGCACAGGATCTACTTTTTGGAGGTCAATCATGTTTAAAATCGTACGAAGGGAGGAGATGACCGAGGGCAACGTGATCCTCAATGAAATCGAGGCCCCGCTCATCGCCCAAAAAGCAAAGCCAGGTCAGTTCGTCATCCTCAAGGCCAACGAAACCGGCGAGAGGATCCCGTTGACCATGGCCGACACCGATCCGGAAAAAGGCACCATCACCATCATTTACATGGTGGTGGGCAAATCGACTGCTTTATTCAAGGCCCTTCAGGTGGGGGACGGGTATCAGGACGTCATCGGCCCCCTGGGCAAGCCGACCCATGTCGAAAAGGTCGGCACCGTCGTCTGCGTCGGCGGGGGCACGGGAATCGCCGTTCTTCATCCCATCACCCGGGCCATGAAGGAAGCCGGAAACCACGTCATCGCCATCATCGGCGCCCGGAGCAAGGACCTGCTGATCATGGAGGACCAGATGCGGGCCGCCTCCAATGATCTCCGGGTCTGCACCGACGACGGTTCCTATGGCCACCACGGATTTGTCACCGACGTGCTCAAGGAGGTCTGCGAAAAGGAAAAGCCCGATCAGGCAGTGCTCATCGGTCCGGTGCCGATGATGAAGTTCGCCTCCCTGGTCACGAAAGAATACAACGTCCCCACCCTGGTCAGCCTCAATCCGATCATGGTCGACGGCACGGGCATGTGCGGCGGCTGCCGGGTGACCATCGGCGGCAAGACCAAATTCGCCTGCGTGGACGGACCGGAGTTCGACGGTCATCAGGTCGACTACGACGAGCTGATGGCCAGACTCCAGGCCTACTGCGAACAGGAAAAGAAATGCTACGAGGAGTTCTGCACCCTGGAGCAGGCATAACCCCCCGGGCTGCGCCGGCCCTGCCGTATCGCCCACAGGCGAGTCGCTGAGGCGCCGGCCTCCGCTCCAGAATGTGTTTGAAACGCCGTGGATTGAATCTTTTTAGCTTTCTTGTTTTGCGGAACGCGAAACACTTATAAAATTGCGAAGCGATTTGATCATGGAGGAAGAGATGGCGGAAAAAGAAGCCAAAAAGGAAAAGACGCCCCGTCAGCCGATGCCCGAACAGGAACCGGCGGTGCGGGCAAAAAATTTCGATGAAGTGCCCTTCGGCTATGACGAAGAAACAGCCATGCTGGAGGCCAGCCGCTGCCTCCAGTGCAAGAAGCCTTCCTGCGTCGAGGGCTGCCCGGTCAGCGTCGACATTCCGGCCTTTATCGCAAAGATCAAAGAGGGCGATTTTACCGGCGCCTGCCGCAAGCTCTGGGAGAGAAACGCGCTGCCGGCCGTCTGCGGCCGGGTCTGCCCCCAGGAAATGCAGTGCGAGGGCAAATGCATCGTCGGGAAAAAAGGAGATCCGGTGGCCATCGGAAACCTGGAGCGGTTTGCCTCCGACTGGGAGCGTCACCACGGCACCGGAGAGCTCCCGCCCAGGGAAGAGTCCACCGGCAAGAAAGTGGCGGTGGTGGGGTCGGGCCCCTCCGGGCTCACCGTGGCCGGCGACCTGATTTTGAAGGGCCATGACGTGACGGTGTTCGAGGCATTTCACCTGCCCGGCGGGGTGCTGATCTACGGCATCCCCGAATTCCGTCTGCCCAAAGAGATCGTGGGCCAGGAGGTCAACTTTCTGGTCCGCCAGGGGGTCAATCTGGAGACCAACCAGGTGGTGGGCCGCACCGTGACCATCGACGAGCTCTTCGAGCAGGGCTACGACGCCGTCTTTTTGGGCGTCGGCGCGGGTTTGCCCCGGTTTTTGAACATCCCCGGCGAAAACCTGATCGGCATATACTCTGCCAACGAGTACCTGACCCGCTCCAACCTGATGAAGGCCTACCTCTTTCCCAAGTACGACACCCCCATCATCAAGGGGAAGAATGTGGTCACCCTCGGCGCCGGCAATGTGGCCATGGACTCTGCCCGCACGGCACTCCGGCTTGGGGCCGAAAGCTCCAAAATCGTCTACCGCCGATCCCGCCAGGAAGTTCCGGCCCGGTCGGCAGAAGTTCACCACGCCGAGCAAGAAGGAGTGGAATTTCACTTCCTCACCAACCCGGTCCGCTTTTTCGGAGACGAAAAGAATCGCCTGACCGGCATGGAATGCCTCCAGATGGAACTGGGAGAGCCCGACGACTCCGGACGCCGCAGGCCGCTTCCGATCAAGGACAGCGAATTCAAGCTCGAATGCGACCTGGCGATCATCGCGGTCGGCGCCGGTGCAAATCCGCTGCTGACCCAGTCCACCGAAGGGCTGAAGCTCAACAACTGGGGATACATCATCACCGATCCGAAAACCGGCAAGACCAGCAAAAAAGGGGTCTGGGCCGGCGGGGACATCGTGACCGGATCGGCCACCGTCATCCTGGCCATGGGCGCCGGACGGCAGGCGGCCGATTCCATTGACGACTACCTGAAGTGGGGCTGGTAAAAAATCGCTCGCGCGATTTTTTACCTGTTTTTCGCTCCGCAAAAACAATACATAGACGGTTGCCGGCGGCGGTGCTCTTGGGGAAAAACCAGCGTCCATTGCCACGGCAGCTGCTCCGCCGATCATGGTTCATCGGCAGCGGGCCGGCAAAAACGCCGGCCCGCCTGTTTATGGCACACAAAGGTCCTGTTCGGTTCTGCGGCCACTTGGCGCCGAGTTTTTCACGGTTGTAGAGAAAACCTCCAGCGCCTTGATTCAGCTCCTTTTTTTGGGTTATTATTCCATTTTCTTTCCTTTTATTATAAATTTGCGGAGCAAATTTATCCGGGCGTAGGGACGCTTTGATGAACCGCCTTACCGATTACCGCTTTTCGCTCCCGGCCGGGAGCGACCATTGCTGACCGTTTCCCGACTTACCAAGCGCTTCGGCCCGCTGCCCCTCTTTGAGGAATTGTCCCTGTCTGTTCCCCGAAAAGGCTTTACCGTATTGGTCGGTCCTTCGGGCTGCGGCAAGACAACCCTGTTCAATGTGCTGACCGGTGCCGAGCCGCGCCGCAGCGGATCGATCAGATGGCTGGAACGCGAGGTCTCTAATCTGGGAGACACCGCCGCCTACATGCAGCAAAAAGACCTGCTGCTTCCCTGGATGAACCTGCTGGAAAACGCCGCCCTGCCGGCGGCGATCGCCGGCAGGCCCAAGGACCGGCGCCGCAAAAAAGCGGCGGCCCTGTTTGCCCGGTTCGGCTTGGCCGGCGCGGAAAAACTGGCCCCGAAGCAGGCTTCCGGCGGCATGCGCCAGCGCTGCGCTCTGGTGCGGACGCTGATGTTCGAACGGGAACTGGTCCTGCTCGACGAGCCGCTGTCGGCCCTGGACGCCATCACTCGATCCGGACTGCAAAAGGAACTGTGGCGGCTTCAAACGGAATTTTCACGAACGATTTTGATGATCACCCACGACGTGGAAGAAGCCCTTCTGCTGGCAGACGAGGTGCTGCTTTGCAGCCGGCCGCCGCTGCGCTTTTTGGAAAGCATCGTTCCGCCGGGCGCCAAGCCGCGACATCGCGACGATCCGCGGATCGTCGCGGCTCGGGACCGGATTCTCCGGCGCCTGGAAAAGGAAGCCGGCACAGAGGGGGGGCATCTCGCATGAACTTTAATAATGCCTCGGTGTTATTTTGAATTTTGAACTTTGA
>CBFCZJ010000273.1:0-5460 GCA_965602445.1 uncultured Desulfobacterales bacterium
GCCAAGGATCCGGAAGCGCTATGCCCGGGATGCCGCCCCATTGAAAACAACCTATGCAGGGGCCGTGTGGGCCATGCGGCGCTATTTTCGGGGCAACGACCGGATGCGACGCATGATGGACCTGCTGCTGAAAGACATCTGCCGGGAATTCGGATGGAAACCCCGCCTGACTGCGCCGGTGATCGGCGCCTTCATCTACAAAAGGGTGCTCAGGGAAGAAAAGCGGCTGGCATCGGGCTGGGGCTATGAGCCGACCGATTTTTACGAAAAAAACCCGGCCGCCCTGGCCGCTGCCGATGCCGCCGCAACCGCTTGCCCGGTTGCAAAGGTCCGAAACCACCGCCACGCCATGGCATAAATTGACTCCAGGACGCTGAATGTTATAGTACCCACAAGGGCATGGTTTCCGGCAACGCCGGAGACCGTGGCATTGTGGACCGCTATCCATCGAGGCAGGGATTTTCTAAAGGGAGATGCAATTTCATGGCAGGCAGCACGTTATCCAGATACGACTTTGAAACCGGCGTGTACCGTCCGCCCAGCGAGGGAGGCAGCTATTCGCTTCTGGTCCGATTCACCCGAAACTGCCCGTGGAACCGCTGCACCTTCTGCGGCATGTATAAAACCGAAAAATTCGAGGTGCGCACCGTCTCCGAGATCAAGGAGGATATCGACGCCATCGCCTCACTTTCGGCCGACCTGAAGCAAACCTCGATCGATCTGGGCCATGAAGGAAGAATTACCCGCGGTGCGGCGGTGGAGCTGATCCGCAAACTACCGGAACTCAATTATCACGCGGGGTTTACCATGGTCTATCACTGGCTTCTTTCGGGCGCCAAGACAGCCTTCATCCAGGATGCCAACAGCCTGATCATGAAGACCGAAGACCTGATCGAAGCCCTGCAATACCTGCGGGCCACCTTCCCGACCATTGAACGGGTGACCTCCTATGTACGGTCAAGGACCCTGGCCCAGAAAAAAGCCGAGGAGCTTTCTGCCATTCGCAACGCCGGCCTGGACCGGGTGCATGTGGGCCTGGAAACCGGAGACGACGACCTGTTGAAAAAAATTCGAAAAGGGGTCACCGCCGAGGGCCACATCAAAGGCGGCCGCAAAGCATTGGAAGCCGGATTCCAGCTCTCCGAGTACTGGATGCCCGGCCTCGGCGGAAAAGCGATGACCGAAGCTCACGCCGAAAACACGGCCCGGGTCCTGAACGAAATCAATCCACACTACATCCGCTCCCGGCCGCTTCACCCGATTCCCGGCACCCCGCTGGCAGAACAGGCAAACGACGCCGAATTTGTCATGCTGACCCCGAAAGAACAGCTCCTGGAAATCCGGCGCATGGTGGAAACACTGGACGTGACTTCCCGGGTCTGCTTCGACCACGCCGGAAACTACTGGAAAGACCGGCACGGTAAGAACATCTTCAGCCACAGCTACGAGGGGTATCAATTCCCGGAGAAAAAGCCGGAAGTTTTGGCGCGGATCGAGGAAGGGCTCGAGGTCAACCGGTGATTCGCATAGGGCATGGGTCATGGAGCATGGAGCATAGCGCAGAGGGCATGGAGCATGGGGTTAAAGAAAAAAAATTTCTTGAATTCCTATCATACCCCTGTGGGCGTCCGACCGGGCAAGGCAACAGCCGTTTACCGTGGCAGTATAGTCCGGCAGCAGCCTGTCGAAAACGGATCATTCGCCCCTCAACCTCCGTCCTTTGCCCCATGCCCTATGCTCCATGCTCTATGCGCTATGCATTTATTGGATAGAAGGCCTATGCCCCCGTCAAGAACTCTCGAAGCATGAGACTGACCGACCCGCGCATGCTCGGCGGCGCCCTTGCCGTGTTCGCCTCGGCCTTTTTCTTTTATTTTTCCACCGTGGTGATCCGATGGTCCCAGTCAGAAGCGGTCATCGACCCTGCCTACTTCGTGTTCGCCCGGTTTCTGCTCGGTTTTTTCGTGGTCTGTCTGCTGATGGGTGCCGGCCGCAGCCTGCCCAGGCCCCGGCGGTACCACCTGCTGATCGGAAGGACCGTGACCAACTGCGTGGCCGTATACTGCTTTTATAATGCGGTAAAATATACGTCGGTGGCCGAGGCCAACATCCTGAACATGACCTACCCGGTTTTTGTGGCGCTGATCTCCTGGGTGGTGCTCCGGCATCAGCGGGATCCGGTCGCCGCGGCCATGGTGGCGGTGGCCTTTGCCGGCATCTGGCTGATTCTGGCCCCGGAAAAAATCGCCTTCAAGACGGCGAATCTGTGGGGGTTGGCCTCGGGCATGTCCGCTTCTCTGGCCATGATCTACCTGAACGTCAGCCGGCGGTATCACGACACCAACACGGTGCTGTTTTTCATGTTCGGCATCGGATCGGCGATCATGTTTCTCGGATTTCATGACCGGTTTTTCTGGCCCGATGCTACAGCGCTTTACTACCTATTGATGTGCGCTGCCGCCGGAATCGCCGGCCAGTTCCTGCTCACCCTCGGCTTTCGTTATGTGACCGCCGTGGAAGGAAGCATCATTTCATCGACCCGGATTTTGCTGGCGGCCCTGCTCGGCCCGTTTTTGGCGGGAGAACCGTTTCTGGGGGCCGCCGGCTGGGTGGGCGCGGTGCTGCTGTTTTTGGCCAACGCGGTGCTTTCCCTGCGGCGGGCGCAGCCGGAGCAGGGCCAATGACAGATTGCTCACATCCTGGTTCTACCCCCTTGGACCGGACCGGCCTGGAAAAGCAGGTCAACCGTTTCCTTTCTCAGCCGACGGTGGACCAGGCCATAGGCGAAGTGTACCGCCGCCTTCCCCCGGCGGCGGCGGTCTACCTGGTGGGCGGTGCGATCCGAAACCTGGCCATCGACGCCATTCACGGGTACCGGCCGGAAACCAGGGACCTGGACCTTTTCATCAACCGGGTGGGCAAAGACACGGTGCTTTCCGAGCGATTCCCGAAGGACCGCTTCGAACCAACGGACCTGGGCGGCATCCGGTGGCGGCCCGAAGGATGCGGCTACGACATGGACCTTTGCCTGATGAAGGATTTTGTCGTCCTGGTCAAACTGAAGCGATCCCCTACCCTGGACCATCTGCTGGAAACACTCGACTTTACCATGAACACACTGGTCTACGACCTGAAGCAAAAACGCCTGTACGAGCGAAACGCCCTGGCAGACATCCGGCGTCGGCTGCTGGAGTTCAACACCCGGACTTTCTACACTCGGCTGGCCACCTGCTACCGTGCGCTGCTGCTCCGGCACAAGACCGGCTTCATCTTTTCCGAGGCTGTTTTTCACTTCCTCCACAGCGAAGTCGACGTCGACACGCTCATCGAGGCCCGCCGGCTGTTCCGGAGCCGGCACGGCAAGGTCATGGCCGAAGCCATCCTCGATGACTACGACCGGGTCTCTACCAGCCGATCCTATGATGACTACCTTCGCCGGCACCGCGAGTCATGACCAAGGCTTTGCCGAAGATCATGGGTCGAGAACCGCTCGTATGAAACTTCGGTCGAAGCCGGGGTTTTTGTAGGGCACGACCTCCGTGTCGTGCCTTCATGAACGGCACGGAGGCCGTTCACTACACCGGCAGAGGCTTCGGGGGAAGTTTCATGGCCCGTTAAGACCAAAAGATTCGAATAAATCTCCCGCCGGAGAATCTTGAATCTGACAAGTGTGAGAATCTCCATAGATTCAGTTTGTTATTGACGCTGGTCCCATGGCTGTTGCATGACTAAGAATCAGCGGCGGATTTTCACGGCACCAAGACGACAGCAAAAAATTTACCACAGGTACCGGTAATGAAGGTTCAGAACCCCCATGAAATGCCCCATCTGTAGCAGCGACGAAATCTACGAGTCCAGGGTCAAGGGAGCGGCGCGATATTTGGTCTCTTTTTCACCGGTCATCCGCTACCGTTGCCAGAACTGCTGGAACGGCTTCTGGGGTTTCAGAAGTCCGCTTCTCAAGGCGATATACCTGATCGGTGCATGCCTCCTGGCTGTCGCGGCCGGCTTCCAGGTTTATTCTTACTGGAATGACGACCTTCACTGGAATCAAAACGGCCAACCTCCGGAAAGGGCTGCCGTCATCGGCCAACCCAAGAATGCCGAGCCATCGGACCGGCCGGACAAAGGCTTCCCGTCCAAGACTTTGTCTTCGTCTGATCAACAACCCACTGGCAGGACCGACTCCGGCGCCGTGCCGGCTCAGCCGGGAAGCGCTGCCCGCAGCCTCCGCGACAATTTCGAACTCCATGAGCGTCCGAGGGAAGATGCGCCGGTCATACACCGCGTCGTTTCGGACGATTCGTTGTCGGTCATCCACCAGGAAAACGACTGGCTGGTGGTCGCCCTGGAAGACGGCATTGTCGGATGGATCTCCGAGGACGATTTTTTGTCCAGCCGGAGGGAAAAGGGCGACCCCGGGCTCACCGGCGTCTCCAAGCCCTTGCCGCCTGAAAAAACCGTTTCCAGTTCAAGACGGCCTCCGGCGAAGGTGGAGACCCCTTCGGCCCAGGAGAAGATGGGCGCAAGTGCGCCTCCCCGCCCGGCAGATCTTCCCGCCGACGAAGCTTCCGTGCAACTCAAACCTCCCGAGCCTGGCTCCCCGATCGGCATCGAGGGCAGCCCTGCCATGCTGACCGTTTCTGCCGACATCGGCCGGATCCGAGCCCGGCCTTCTTTCGAGTCCCCGGTTCTTTTTCTGGTCCAAAAAAACGAACTGATGCAGCGCATTGTGGAAAAAGGGGACTGGTATCAGGTGGCCGGCGGTGGCAGCGCAGGAGGTTGGGCGCACAAGAGCCTTTTTGAGCCAGGCCAGGAAACGGAAGCCCCGCCGAGCATCGTCGCAGCAAAGGAACCGAACTCCCCTGCCCCGGCAAAGCTTCAGCCCCCGAAAAGCCATAAGCGAACCGTCGCCGTCGATGTGGCCATGGTGCGGCAGGAGCCGTCCGCCCAGGCCCCGATTCGCTTTCGCCTCTATGGGCAGGAAAAAGTGGAAGTGTTGTCTGCAGAAAAGGAATGGCTGCAGATCAGGAGAATAAACGGCTGGATCGGATGGGCCCACGAAAGCCTGTTTTTGCCGGCCCAAAAAGAAGCGGCCGACGGCAGCGTCTCCGAATGGCCGGGCAGCTCTCCAACCTTGACGGTCGGGGTCGATGTCGCAATGGTGCGGACGGCCCCCTCTGCCGATGCGCCGCGAGCCTTCCGGGCGGTCGAAAAAATGCAGGTTCGGCTTTTTGAACAGCAGGGTGACTGGGTGCGCATCGGAATGAAAAACGGCTGGTCCGGCTGGGCCCACAGGAGTCTGTTTCTCGAGGAACAGCAGAACAGATAAAGATCCGGGCACGGAGGACCCGGCTTTGAGTTAAGCCCGGAGGGCGTGAACCACTGTGGTTAGCTTAAATCCGAAATTCGAAACTCGAATGACCGAATCACCAAAACAAGGGCGAATGCAATTTCTGG
>CBFCZJ010000274.1:0-5417 GCA_965602445.1 uncultured Desulfobacterales bacterium
TCATCGAAAACCAGATGCGCATCAACCAGGCGGTGCGGGGGATTCGCAAGATCCTGTAGTCCCTTTTTTCCTCGGTTCTGCCCCGACAGCAAAGGGGCGGTTGGGCGAGGCTGCCCCCTTTGCAATGCGTCAGCCAGTTGACGGAAAAAAGGAGTGAACGACAAAATATCCTTACTGTAAGGGATACAAATTACGGGGGATGCGTGAACCCCATTGCCAGAGGACGAGACGTGAAACAAATTTATGTCGGGATGTTGGGGTGCGGGACCGTGGGAACCGGGGTGGCCCGCATTTTATTGGAGCGGGCGGACCTGATCCGGGCGAGGCTGGGCGCCGATCTGGTGCTCAAGCGGGTGGCCGATATCGACCTGGCCCGGGACCGGGGGGTGCGGTTTGGAAAAGGCGTGCTGGTCGACGATGCGTCGGTCGTGGTCGAAGATCCCGACATCCGGATTGTCGTGGAAACCATCGGCGGAGAGACCGCCGCCAAGGACCTGATCCTTCGGTGCCTGGCCGCGAAAAAACACGTGGTCACGGCCAACAAGGCCCTTCTGGCGTCGCAGGGAAACGAGCTCTTTGCCGAAGCGATGAAGCACGGGGCCGATCTGGCCTTCGAGGCGAGCACCGGCGGCTGCATGCCGGTGATCAAGACCCTCAGAGAGGCCCTGGTGGGAAACCGCATCGAAGAGATGATCGGCATCTTGAACGGCACCTGCAACTACATCCTGACCAAGATCACCGAAGACGGCAGCCCCTTTGAGAAGGCGCTGGCAGACGCCCAGCAAAAAGGCTATGCCGAGGCCGACCCGACCCTGGACGTGGAGGGGTTCGACGCCGCCCACAAGCTGGCCATCCTCACCGCCCTGGCCTACGGGATGCAGATCAACCTGGCCGACATCTACGTGGAAGGGATTTCCAGGATCACCCCGATGGACATCGAATATGCCCGGGAGTTCGGATACAACATCAAGCTGCTGGCCATCAGCAAGGACCGCGGGGATCGGATCGAGGCCCGGATCCATCCGACCATGATCCCCTTTGACAACCTGCTGTCCAGCGTCCGGGGGCCGCTGAACGCCCTGACCTTCACCTGCGATGCGGCCGGCGACATCCTGATCTACGGCCGGGGCGCCGGGATGATGCCCACGGCCAGCGCCGTGGTGGCCGACATCATGGACCTGGCGCGAAACCTCCTGCACGACTGCAGCGGACGGGTTCCCATGCTTTCATTCCAGCCGGAGCACATCCGAAGCATTCCGGTGCTGCCCATGGCCGAGATCACCACCCGCTATTACTTCCGGATTGCCGCCCAGGACCGGCCCGGGGTCTTGTCGGCGGTCTCCGGGATCTTGGGCAAATACGACATCAGCATCAAGTCCGTTCACCAGAAAGGCCGGAAGACCAACGGATCGGTGCCCATCGTCATGATCACCCACTGGGCCAAAGAGGCGGACGTTCAAAAAGCCCTTGCCGAGATCGCTTCTTTGGATGTGGTGGGCGACGCCCCGGTGCTCATCCGCATCGAGGACGAAAACGAATAAAATCGCTGCGCGATTTTCTTCGTAGTGAAAAGCGACAATAGAAAATGGCGATGCGCCTCGGCGGGAGACGCAATCCGAATTTAATTACTTAAAAATATTTGTTTTTTCCGGAGGAAAAAACATGTACATCGTCTGTTCCGACCTGGAGGGGGTGTTCGTACCGGAAATCTGGATCAATGTGGCGGAAAAAACCGGCATCGAGGAGCTGCGCCTCACCACCCGGGACGAGCCCGACTATGATGTGCTGATGAAAAAGCGTCTGGCGATCCTAAAAAGGGAGGGGCTCAAGCTGGCCGACATCACCGCCGTGATCGAAACCATGGCGCCGCTGGAGGGCGCCGCCGAATTTCTCGACTGGCTCCGCTCCCGTCTTCAGCTCATCGTCGTGTCCGACACCTATGCCGAGTTTGCCGGACCGCTGATGAGAAAGCTCGGCTGGCCGACCCTGTTCTGCCACGATCTGGCGGTGGCTGAAGACGGCGCCGTGGTCGGCTACAACCTCCGGCAGAAAGACAGCAAGAAAAAGGCGGTGGAGGCGCTAAAAGGGCTCAACTTCCACACGGTGGCCATGGGCGACTCCTACAACGACATCACCATGCTCGAGGCCGCCGACGCCGGCATCCTGTTCCGTCCGCCGGAAAACGTGGCCCGGGAGTTTCCCCGATTTCCGGTGGCGCAAACCTACCAAGAACTGAAGGAAGTCATTCGCTCCGCAGTCGGTTTCTAAAAAAGGAAACTTTCACCGAAAAGAGAAATCGAAATGAACGACGCTCCTGCCGGTAAAAAGCCGGCGGATATGAAAACAGCCGAAGAATTCGTGCACGAGACCCGGTGCCGGGTCCGGTACGCGGACGTCGACCAGATGGGCGTGGCCTATCATGCCAACTACCTGCGCTGGTTCGAGGTGGGCAGAAGCGAAATGTTCCGCTTCCTGGGGCTTCCCTACCGGTCGATCGAGGAAAAGGGCGTCTTGATGCCGGTCTCGGAGGTGTTTTGCAAGTTCGTCTCCGGCGCCCGCTACGACGAGCTGATCACCATCGAAACCCGGCTGGACCCCTCGGTGCGCGGCGGGATGAAGTTCAACTACCGCATTTTCTCGGAAAACGGCGGCACCCTGGTGGCCAGGGGATACACCAAGCACGCATTTGTCGATGCATCGGGCCGGGTGGTGCGCCCGCCGGCGTTTCTGCGGCAGGTGCTTTCCGGGCTGAAACCGAGCAAAGAGGCGACACCGTGAACCTAGACATCGACCGCTTCGATCAGTGCCGAATCATGGTGGTCGGCGACCTGATGATCGACCACTACGTCTGGGGCGAGGTGGACCGGATTTCTCCGGAGGCGCCGGTGCCGGTGGTGGCGGTGAACAGAGAAGACGATACCCTGGGCGGCTGCGGAAACGTGGTCAACAACGTGGTCGCCCTCGGCGGCCGCGTCTTTCTGGCCGGGGTGGTCGGCACGGGCGCAGACGGAGACATGATCTTTGCCAAGTGCCGGGCCCTGGGCGTTGATGTCGACGGGGTGATCCGGGAGCCGGACAGGCCGACCACGAGAAAGACCCGGGTTTTTGCCGAAAACCAGCACGTGCTTCGCATCGATCGGGAAACCCGCCGCCAGATCGCGGCAGCGTCTTTTGAACAGCTGGCGGCCGCCGTGGAGAAAAAGATCGGTGACGTCGATGTGGTCGTCGTGTCGGACTACGGAAAAGGCGTGGTCACCCCGGCCCTGCTGGCGCGCGTGGTCAAGGCCGCCAAAGCGGCGAAAAAGCCGATCGTTGCCGATCCCAAGGGCGTCGACTTTTCCCGCTACGCCGGGGCGACGGTGCTCACCCCGAACAAAAAAGAGGCCGGGCTGGCCGCCGGGATTCGGATCATCGACGATGCCGCCATGGAATCGGCGGCAAAGCGTCTGATGGAGGGTGCCGCGGTTGAAAACCTTCTGATGACCTGCGGCAAGGACGGGATGATGCTGTTCGAACAGGGGAAAAAGCCCTTTAAAATCGCCGCCGAAGCCCGGCAGGTATACGAGGTTTCCGGTGCCGGAGACACGGTGGTGGCGGTGCTGGCCCTGGCCCTGGCCGCCGGGGCCAGTCTGCGCAGCGCAGCGGCTCTGGCCAATACGGCCGCCGGTGTCGTGGTGGGAAAGATCGGTACGGCGACCGTGTCCCGGCGGGAATTGGCTGCGGCAAGAGACCGGGCAATCGATCCGACCGCGGCCAAGGCCAAGAGCTTTGAGGAGCTTGCCCTTCTTGCCCAGGAGCTGCGAAAGAAAGGCAAGCGGATCGTTCTGACCAACGGCTGCTTCGACCTTCTTCACGCCGGGCATGTGATGCTTTTTTCCGCCTCCAAGCAGCTCGGAGACGTCCTGATCGTGGCCACCGACGACGACGAATCGGTGCGCAGCCTCAAAGGGCCGGGACGGCCCGTGATCCAGGCCCGGGAGCGGGTGCGGATCCTAAGTGCCCTGGATGCCGTGGACTACGTGGTCGTGTTCGACTCCAGCCGGCTCGAGGAGCTGTTGACAATCCTGCGGCCCGAAGTGCTCACCAAGGGGAGCAACTACGCCACAGAGGAGGTGGCCGGCCGGGAGCTGGTGGAGCAATTCGGCGGCCGGGTGGCGCTGATCCCGGTCACCGAGGAGGTCTCGGCCACCCGGATTATCGACAGCATAAGAAACGGCAAGCCGTGAAGCGGGGCGCTTCACGGCGCTGGGATGCTGGGATGCTGGGATGCCCGGAGGCATGGAGAATCCATCAATTTCGTCATTTCCGCTTCTTTGAGAATGCCGGCCAAAGCCCGAAGGGGTGTTCTTTCATTTTTTTTTCTGTTCTTTTGCCGTGCGAAGCGACCTGCCTTCCAGCTTCCTGGCTTCCCAGCCTCCCAGCGCCGCGAATTTGACTCTGCGGTGATCTGCTCATCAACCTTGGGTAGGATCAGTTCATGAGTTTACAAATCCAAGAGACCGATAGCGGCCTTGTTTTCGCCATCTTCGTCCAGCCCCGGGCGTCGAAGAACGAGGCGGTCGGGCTTTACGGCGATGCCGTAAAGATCCGCCTTACCGCCCCGCCGGTGGAGGGAAAGGCCAACAAGATGTGCGCCTCGTTTCTGGCCAAATCCCTGGGGGTGCCCAAATCGGCGGTGGAGATCGTCGCCGGCCAGACCGGGAGGACAAAGCAGGTGAAGGTCGCCTGTCCGCCGGAGGAGCAGGCCGAACTCCGGCGGCGGATTCTGGCATTGGCAGGGTAGAAGGGGACTGCCGGATGTCCGATGTCGGATGTCGGAAAGGGGCAGGAAATAGAACCAATGAGTCAGAAGGGAAAACGGATTCATTAAAGATCAAAGTGGTCGCATCAGGGGTTGACGGAGGGGCTTTCCCCTGTCTTTTTCGGACATCTGACCTCTGACATCCGACATCTGGTTTTCTCAGACGAACACCTTGACAACCACCGTCGGCAGGCATATATTGCCACCTTCGAAACATTGATGCGGGGTGGAGCAGTCTGGTAGCTCGTCGGGCTCATAACCCGAAGGTCACAGGTTCGAATCCTGTCCCCGCTACCAAGTCAATTCTGGGAGTTGCGGCGACCGTCGCAGCTCCTTTTTTGTTCTTGGACCGGTTTTTTAGCCGGGTCCTGCCGAAACATCGCTGAGCAAACACCGCATCTAATCCTTTTTCTAATACGTTCTAATCCTTATTTTGCTGGATGGATTTTCCCAGGATTTGCAACAATCCCGAATATTTTAGTAGGATTTAAAAGAATAAAATTCATGGAAGGCCTGAAACGGTTCGTTTGGTTTAGATCGACCTAGTACTTTTGCATGATTAACGCACATCGCTTTGTCGGTGTTCTGGTCAAAAAAATGCGTCTTTCCCCTATCG
>CBFCZJ010000275.1:0-5416 GCA_965602445.1 uncultured Desulfobacterales bacterium
GCCAGGATTCCCATGATCACCAGGACCGCGATAATCTCGATCAGGGTGAAGCCTTCCTCGTTTTTCAGTGGATTCTTTTTCAGTTTCATCACTCACCTGCCTCCATTGGGTTTGATGCCTTTGGGTCTATATTGAAGTCTTCTGCCGCCTTTCGATCCAAAATTTGCTTTGGTTTAAAGCACAACCCGTGCCATGAATGAGTCGTCGCTGAAACGGGTTTTGAGCCCAAAAGACGAAGCCTGTTTAAAAACACTGGAAAAACGAGCTATTATATTCAAGCTGAAAAGTCAAGATTTTTAGCACTGCCACAAAAAATCAGAAAAATTCATTAGATGTTCAACAGATTTTGATGAAAAAACATCAAAATCTGTTGAACATGATAACTGCTTGGCATTTAACGGTTATATGGATTGTCAGAATTCCGGCGCGTTTTTGATGCGTTTGTTAAAAGGCCGAATTTTGATTGTTTCGTAAAAAGTTCGAATCGGCCCCGATTCGTCATTCCGGACGAGCAGAGCGAGATCCCGAATCCAGTGATTCCGAACATCTGGATGCCCCCGGATCAAGTCCAGGGTCCGGCATGACGCTTCGGGAACTTTTTACGATTTCATCAACAAAGTCCTTTAAATCCTGACGGGCGGCAACGCCCGTCAGGATTTAAAGGACTTTGCGTCGATATCCAATTTTTTGATCCGGTGCCAGAGACTGCGCTCCTTGATGCCCAGAATTCTGGCTGCTTTCACCTGGACGCCGTCGCTGCGGGTCAGGGCCTCGATGACCATCGCCCGCTCCAGTTCCTTCAGGCGGTTGTCGAGATTCTGGGATTCGGAAAACGGGACCATGTTTTCCGAGGGGACGGCACCCATTTTCCAATCCCGGGTGAGATGGGCCGGCAGGTGGGCGGGTTGGATCTCATCTGCGGCGCGAACCGCGGCAGACTCGATGACATTCTGCAGCTCCCTTACATTGCCGGGCCATTGGTAGCTGGAGAGCACCCGCAGCGCATCCGTAGAGATGGAAACGGATTTTTCCTGATGTTCCAGGAAGCTTTCCACAAGGGCGGGAATGTCTTCCTTGCGCTCTTTCAGCGGTGGAAGCTGGATCGAAAACACGTTGAGGCGGAAAAAAAGATCCTGCCGGAATTTGTCGTCTTCCACCATCTTGGAAAGATCCTTGTTTGTCGCGGCGATGAACCGGATGTCCACCGTAATCGGACGGACCCCGCCGACCCGCTCGAACTGAGACTCCTGGAGCACCCGCAGTACCTTGGCCTGGGTTTCGACAGGCATGTCTCCGATTTCATCTAAAAACACCGTGCCGCCGTTGGCAAATTCAAGCTTTCCCATCTTGCGGCTGTCGGCGCTGGTAAAGGCCCCTTTTTCATGGCCGAAGAGTTCGCTTTCCAAAAGACCGGATGGAATGGCCGCGCAGTTGAGGGCGACAAACGGTTTTCCGGAACGGCGGCTGTGTTCATGGAGGCTTTTGGCGACAAGCTCTTTTCCGGTTCCGGTTTCGCCGAGGATCAGGACCGTGGAATCGGTTGCCGCCACCTTCACGATCTGGTTGAAAACCCCCCGCATGGCACGGCTCTGGCCGATGATGTTGGGAAACATCCGCTGGGAATCCACCCGGCTGAGCAGATCGGTGACCTGCTCGAATACCAGGGTGTATTTTCCCATGTCGTCTTTTTGAACCACATTTTTGTTCTCAGGAGTGGCAAGGTTCTTGAGAATGCCGAGCTGTTCGGTTTTTAAAATGAACTGCTCCACCGGTCCCAAAAGCCGTCGGGCGATGAGCAGCCCGATCAGGAAGGACAGGACCATCATGATCATCCCGAAGCTGAACACGTATTGGCCTGGATCCTGGCCGCGATTATAAAAATAGGTGGTCATGTTGTATGCCGCAATCGTCGAAAGCACGGCGATTCCGGCAATGATGAGGGGAATGATGATGTACAGGCTGATGTTGAAGCGAATGTCTTTCACGTTGCTCAAGTTCCTGTATTGCAGAATTGGACGTTATTTTCTGCTGGGAAGCTGGGAAGCCAGGAAGCTGGGAAGCCTACAGCAAAAAACACATCATTTTGAATCTGTAGCCTTTCCGACTCTTTTTGACCTTTAAGCATCCCAGCTTCAAAGCCTCCCAGCATCCTGGCGCGCCCACAGGGCGCCTCGCGGCGCAGCCGGCGTTCATTTGATCATTTTTGTCAGGTCCCACATCGGCAGAAAAATGGCCAGGGCGAAAAAGCCGACCACTGCGGCCAGACCGACGGTCAGAAGCGGCCCCACCGCATCGGAAAGCTTTTTCATGGAATATTCCAGTTCGTCGTCATAGTGCTTGGAGATCTCGTTGAGCATCTCGTCCAGATTGCCGGCTTCTTCACCGATGGCCACCATGTTGATGACCATGGGCGGAAAGTACCGGGCCGCCTTCAAGGGGCCGGCGATGCCGCGGCCCTGCTCCAGCCGTTCGTTGATCTGGTCCAGCTCCCTGGCGATGGCGGCATTGCCGATGGTGCCGTGCATAATTTTCATGGCGTCTAAGACCGCCACCCCGCTTGCCTGGAAAATTGCGAAAATACTGGAAAATCGGGACATGGCCGCTTTCAGGAAAAGCGGGCCGAAAACCGGCAGACGCATGAGCCCGGAATGGAGCAGAAACTTTCCCTGCTCGGTGCGAAGGTAGTAGTACAGAAACATGATCAGGCCGACGCTGCCGATCAAAAGAACCGTCCAGTAATCGGATAAAAGGCGGTAGAGCAGCATACAGATCCGGGTCGGAAGCGGCAGATCGATCCCGGCGCGCAAAAAGATGCCGATGAATTTTGGAATGACGAAAGTCAGGAGGACGAAAAAGGCGATGACCAGAAACGTCAAGACGATGATCGGATACTGGAGCGCCGATTTGATGTCGGACTTGACCTTGTATTCGTGTTCGGTGATGTAGGTAAGCCGGTCGAGAATCTCGGGCAGGGCGCCGCTGGCTTCTCCGGCCTGAACCATGCTGCAGTAAAGAGGCGAGAACACCCGGGGATGGCGGCGAAAGGCATCATACAAGCTGGATCCTTCCCGGATATCCTGGGAGATCCTTCCGATCACGTATTTCAACCTCGCATTTTCAGTCTGGTTTTCCAACACTTCCAGCAGTTTGAGAATAGGCACGCCCGAGCGAAGCATGGTCTTTAGCTGCTTGGTAAACAGGATCAGCTCCGGGGCCTTGATCTGGGTGAGCTGGGCTTTGAGCATCTCCCAGTCGAACCGCAGCGAAAGCTGGCCTTTTTCCGCGATATCGATGGGAATGAATCCCCTTTCGCTGAGGGCAGTGCTGGCGCTGCCCGGCGAGTCTGCCTCGATCTCACCGGAAATCCGCCGGCCGTTTTCGTTCAGTGCCTTGTAGGTGTATTTTGGCATAGCAGGTTCAGGGTTTAAAGGTTAAATGCTGGGAGGCTGGGAAGCCGGGATGCTGGAAGGCTAAGATAAAAAAATAGCCATCCTTCATTTGTTTTTTGCCTCCTAGCTTCCAAGCTTCCCAGCCTTCCAGCGGCGCGAAGCGCATTACGCCATCACCGCCGAGGTGGCCTCTTCCAGGGTCGTTACGCCTTCGGCGACTTTCCGGGCGGCATCTTCCTTGAGCGTTCGCAGAAGGCCGGCCTGCCGGGCGGCGCGGGTGATCTCCTGGGCGCTTCGCCGCTTGAGGATCATGTCCTGGACCATGTCGTCGATGATCAGCACTTCGTAGATGCCTGTTCTTCCTTTATATCCCTTGTCCATGCAGTTGAAGCAGCCGCTGCCCTGCACGAACTCGGCGCCCTCAACCTGATCCAGGCCCCAGTATTCCAAGGCAGCCTTCGGCGGTGAATGGGGTTTTTTACAGTAGGGGCACACCCGGCGGACGAGCCGCTGGGCAATGGAGACGAGCATCACCGAAGAAACTAGAAACGGTTCGATGCCCATGTCGATAAACCGGGTGATGGCCCCTGCTGCATCGTTGGTGTGCACGGTGCTCAACACCCGGTGGCCGGTCAGGGCCGCCTGCACGGCAATGGTGGCGGTTTCAGGATCCCGGATTTCGCCGACCATGATGACGTCCGGGTCCTGGCGCATGATGGCCCGGAGGCCGCCGGCAAAATTCATCCCGGCTTTCCGGTTCAACTGGATCTGGCGGATCTTGTCCATCCGGTATTCCACCGGATCTTCCAGGGTGATGATGTTGATGTCCGGCTGGTTGATGCGTTTGAGTATCGAATACAGCGTCGTGCTTTTGCCGCTGCCGGTGGGGCCGGTGCTCAGGATCATCCCGTACGGCTTGGTGATCATCGGTTCAAGCCTTTCCCGGTCGTCCGGGGCCATGCCGAGCTGCTCCAGGGAATAGATGCCGCTGCTGGTATCGAGCAGTCGCAGCACCATGTTTTCGCCGTAAATGGTGGGAAGCGTCGATGCCCGGATATTGATTTCTTTTTTGTCCATACGAACCGAAAACCGACCGTCCTGGGGAATCCGCGAAAGGGCAATGTCCATGTTGGCCAAAATCTTCATCCGGGAGATGATCGGCAGAAACATCTTCTTGGGCGGTGCCGGCACCTCGTGAAGTTTTCCGTCGACGCGGAATCTGACCTGTACGTAGTCTTTTTCCGGGCTGATGTGGACGTCGCTGGCTTCTTCCCGAACCGCCTGGGCGATGATCGAGTTGACGAGCCGGACCACCGGGGCCTCTTCGGCCATGTCGTGAAGGGAGGAGACCTCGACCTCTTCGGTGAGCCGGCCGGCCGGCTCTCCTTCATCGGTTCGTTCGACCTGCATGTCCTCCAGGATTCCGCCGAGGCCCGAATAGGAGCCGTACATGCTGCCGATCAGGTTGTTCAATTCCTGATCCGTGCAGAGGATCGCTTCGACTTCGGTGTTGGTGATCACCTCCAGGGCGTCCAGGGCATTGATGTCCGTCGGGTCGGTCATGGCGACGGTCAGCAGAAACTGGTCGTTTTTGAGCGGAACCGCCTGGTATTTTTGGGCGACGTCCAGGGGGATCAGTTTGATCAGGTCCGGTTCGAGGGGATAGCGGTCGGGCCGGTATTTTTTGATTCGGAGCTGCCTGGAGATCAGGTCGACGATCTGGGAGCCGCTCACCAGCCCCTCGCGAACCAGGTACTGGCCGAGCTTGAGATTCAGCCGCTTTTGTTCGATCACGGCGTGCTGAATCTGCTCTTCGCTGAGCAGGCCCGCTTCGACCAGCATTTCTCCAAGGCGTTTTCTGTCCCTCATAATAAAAGCGCTCCGCGATTTTATAAGAAGCGGCTGCGCCGCTTAGTTTATAAAGCTTATGTGAAACTAGGCCAAAATGGCATAGTTTTACCCTTGATCAAAATGGTCGGCGCAGCCGGCCAGAGGCGGCGCTCGTATGAAACTTCGGTTGAAGCCGC
>CBFCZJ010000276.1:0-5409 GCA_965602445.1 uncultured Desulfobacterales bacterium
TTTACGTGCGGCTTTTTCCGCTCAAACTTCTCCTTCGCCATCTCGTCAACCTCCCCCACATCCGGGATGATTTGTTGGATTGTTCCGGCTAAAAACCGATGCTACCACCTGTAGTGGGCGAATGCCTTGTTGGCCTCTGCCATGCGGTGGGTGTCTTCCTTCTTCTTGACCGCCGCTCCGCGGCCGTTGGCCGCATCGAGCAATTCTCCCGCGAGCTTCGGCATCATGCCTTTTTCCGATCGCCCCCGGGCGTAACTGATCAGCCAGCGGATGGCCAAAGCGGTGCGCCGTTGGGGACGGATCTCGGTGGGCACCTGATAGGTGGAGCCCCCCACACGCCGGGACTTGACCTCGATCATCGGTCGAACATTTTCAACGGCGGCCTCGAAAATCTTCAGCGGAGACTCCTTGGCCTTTTGCTCGATCTGGTCAAACGCACCGTAAAGGATTCCCTCGGCAGTGCTCTTTTTCCCGTCGCGCATCAACGAATTGATAAACTTGGTAACTAGCTTGCTGTTGTGCCGCGAATCAGGAACCACGATCCGAACCGGCACCTCTCTTCTTCTCGGCATCTGCTACCCCTGCTCCAATGGATGAATGTCCATACGCAAAATGCATGAACGAAAACAGGCTTCATGCATTTTGGAAACCATGGCGACGCTATTTCGGTCTCTTCGCCCCGTATTTGGACCGCCCCTGTCTCCGGTCCTGCACACCGAGAGTGTCCAGCGTTCCGCGGACGATGTGATAGCGAACCCCGGGAAGGTCTTTGACACGGCCTCCCCGCACCAGAACCACTGAGTGCTCCTGCAGGTTGTGTCCGATGCCCGGGATGTAGGCAGTCACCTCGATCCCTGTGGTCAGTCGGACGCGGGCAACCTTGCGGAGCGCAGAATTGGGTTTTTTCGGCGTCGACGTGTAGACGCGCGTGCATACCCCCCGCTTTTGGGGAGCCCCCTTCAACGCCGGGGTGCTCTTCTTTTTCTTGACCTGCTCCCGGCCCTTGCGGATTAACTGGTTGATTGTGGGCATCTTTTTTCCTTCGCTCCCGTTTCGATCACCAACTGCGAAATCTGGTTTTGACAAAAGCAATCTTGTATATCGCAATACAAATCCTGTCAAGATCTTTTCGTCATTTTAGACCATCTCCACATCGACTTTTCGGTATGGGGGAAGTCCGGTGCCGGCCGGAATGAGCCGACCCATGATGACGTTCTCCTTCAACCCCCTCAGATTGTCGACGGCGCCGGCGATGCTGGCGTCGGTGAGCACCTTGGTCGTCTCCTGGAAGGAGGCCGCGGAGATGAAGCTGTCCGTGGACAAGGAAGCCTTGGTAATACCGAGAATCAAGGGCTCGGCCACCGCCGGCCGGCCGCCGTTGGCCACGACCTCCTGGTTGATCTGTTCAAAAGAGGAGCGGTCGACCTGCTCCTCTAAAATCAGTTCGGTGTCGCCGACGTTGACCACCTTCACCCGGCGCATCATCTGCCGGACGATCACCTCGATGTGCTTGTCGTTGATCCTCACCCCCTGGAGGCGGTACACCTCTTGGACCTCGTCGACCAGATATCGGGCCAGGGCCACTTCGCCCTTGATGTTCAAGATGTCCTGGGGAATGGCCGATCCGCCGACCAGCTGCTCCCCGGCCCTAACAAAATCCCCTTCGTATACGTTGATGTGCTTGCCGCGCGGCACCAGGTATTCCTTCTTTTCGCCGACATCCACCGGGGTCACTGTGATCTTCTGTTTTCCTTTCCGGGTGCCTTTGGAAATGGAGACGTAGCCGTCGATTTCGCTGAGCACCGCCGCTTCCTTGGGCTTGCGCACTTCAAACAGCTCGGCCACCCGGGGAAGACCGCCGGTAATGTCCTTGGTCTTGGTCGTGGCCCGCGGCAGCTTGGCCAGGATGTCTCCGGCCTTGACCGGATCGCCTTCTTCGACCATGAGCACCGCCTCTACCGGCAGCACGTATCGGGCCGCCCCCGAAGTCCTTGTCAGCTTGGCGGTCTTTCCATCGCCATCCTTGATGGAGACCCTCGGCCGCACCTCGGAAGACTTGGATTCGATGATGGTCCGGCTCGATTTTCCGGTGACCGGATCGACCTTTTCCTGCATGGTCCTGCCCGGAAGGATATCCCCGAACTTGACCGTGCCGCCGACCTCCGTGATGATCGGCGTGGTAAACGGATCCCAGGTGGCCAGAAGCTCGCCGGCCTGAACCTCCTGGCCGTCGTTGACCAGCAGGTGGGCGCCGTAGATCACCGGATAGCGCTCCCGCTCTCTGCCGGTCTGGCTCATGATGGCAAATTCGCCGCCGCGCCGATTCATCACCACGTGGCGGTTGTCGGCGCGATCGACGATGTTTAGATCGATGAACTTGATGGTGCCGTCGACCCGGGCCCGGATATCGGCCTGCTCCACCCGCTGGCTGGCGGTACCGCCGATGTGAAAGGTCCGCATGGTCAGCTGGGTGCCGGGCTCGCCGATGGACTGGGCCGCCAGGATCCCGACAGACTGACCCATCTCCACCGGTCCTCCGTGGGCCAGGTCGCGGCCGTAGCACTTGGCGCAAACCCCGTACCCGCTCTTGCAGGTGAGCACCGAGCGGATCCTGACCCGGGGGGTGCCGGCCTCTTCGATCCGATCCACCGCACTCTCGTCGACCTCGTCTCCTGCCTGGATCAGCACTTCGTCGGTAAACGGATCAAGGATGTCTTCGGCGGCAACACGCCCCAAGATCCGCTCGCCGAGGCGCTGGATCACCTCGCCGCCTTCGGTCAACGGTTCGACCTCCACCCCCATGGTGGTGCCGCAGTCATCTTCGATGATGGTACAATCCTGGGCGACATCGGCCAGCCGCCGGGTCAGATACCCGGAGTTGGCGGTCTTCAAGGCGGTGTCGGCCAATCCCTTGCGCGCACCGTGGGTGGAAATAAAGTACTGGAGCACGGACAGGCCTTCTCTGAAGTTGGCCTGGATCGGGGTTTCGATGATCTCTCCTGACGGTTTGGCCATCAGGCCGCGCATGCCGGCGAGCTGGCGCATCTGGTCCTTGCTGCCCCGGGCGCCGGAGTCGGCCATCATGTAGATCGGGTTGAAGCTTTCTTCGATGATCTCGCCGCCCTTTTCGTCGGTGATCAGATTGCCCTCTGCATCCCGAGCCGGGGCCATCTTCATGACCTCCATCATTTCATTGGCCACGTCGTCGGTGGCCTTGGCCCAGATATCCACCACCTTGTTGTACTTTTCTCCCTGGGTGATCAACCCTTCGGTGTACTGCCGGTTGATCTCCTGGACCTGGCGGTCGGCGGCCTGAAGGATGTCCCACTTGGCCTCGGGAATGATCATGGCGTCGATGGAGATCGACAGCCCGCCGGTGGTGCTGTATGCGTATCCCAGGTCTTTTAGCCGGTCCGACAGGATCACGGTGGCCTTGGGTCCGATGTTTCGATAGGCGTAGTCGATGAGTTCTCGAAGCGACTTCTTTTCCTGGACCTTGTTGACCAGTTCGAAGGGAATTTCCGGCCTTCGTTCGATGACCTGAAATATGTGGTAGGTCCCTTCGGCGTCTACCACATCGCTGGTTTGTCCGACCTCCAAGGAGAAAACGGCTTCCGCGTCTTGTTCGCCCACGCGGAACACCCGGGCGAATTCGTCTTTTCGGAGCAGCCCCACCAGACCGTCGTTTTCCCGGTCGGCGGCGGTGGAGTACTTCTGGACCATTTCGACGAAATCGGCGCCGCCGGCAAGCTCCAGATAGGCGGCTTCGGCGTCGGGCTTTTCCTCACAAGAGACATGCCGGATCCGAAAGACGCTTTCTTTGGGAATGATCTCCCAGAGCAGGATGCGCCCCACCGTCGTATCGACCATCTTGCCGTCCATCCGTACGCGGATTTTGGCATGGAGATCCACGGCTTCGGCGTCGTAAGCGCACCTGACCTCCTCGGGATTGGCGAAGGTCATTCCATGGCCTTTGCATCCGGTCACGCTCCGGGTCATATAATAGATGCCCAGCACGATGTCCTGGGTCGGGACGATGATCGGGCTTCCGTTGGCCGGCGACAGGATGTTGTTGCTCGACAGCATCAGGACCCGGGCTTCGATCTGGGACTCCACCGACAATGGCACATGCACGGCCATCTGATCGCCGTCGAAGTCTGCGTTAAACGCCGTGCACACCAGCGGATGAAGCTGGATGGCCTTTCCTTCGATCAGCAGCGGCTCAAACGCCTGCAGGCCAAGCCGGTGCAGGGTGGGCGCCCGGTTGAGCATGACCGGGTATTCCTTGACGACCTCGTCTAAGGTGTCCCACACCTCCGGCACCTCCCGCTCGACCATCTTCTTGGCGCTTTTCACGGTGGAGACGAACCCCTTTTGCTCGAGTCGGTAGTATACGAACGGTTTGAACAGCTCGAGGGCCATTTTTTTGGGAAGTCCGCATTGGTGAAGACGCAGATTCGGCCCGATGGTGATCACGGTGCGGCCGGAGTAGTCGACCCGTTTTCCGAGCAGGTTCTGGCGAAAGCGCCCCTGCTTGCCCTTGAGGGTGTCGCTTAAGGACTTGAGCGGCCGCTTGTTGGTTCCGGTAATCACCCGTCCGTGGCGCCCGTTGTCGAACAGAACATCCACCGACTCCTGCAGCATCCGCTTTTCGTTGCGGACGATGATCTCCGGGGCCTTCAGATCGATCAGGCGCTTTAACCGGTTGTTGCGGTTGATGACCCTGCGGTACAGATCGTTGAGATCGGAGGTGGCAAACCTGCCCCCTTCCAGGGGCACCAGCGGCCGCAGGTCCGGGGGAAGCACCGGTATGACGTCCATGATCATCCACACCGGGTCGACGCCGCTCTTTCTGAATGCGTCGACGATCTTCAGCCGCTTGGCCAGCTTCTTTCGCTTCGCGTCGGATCCGGTGCTGCGCACCTCCTCCTTGAGTTCTTTGTAAAGCACGTCAAGGTCCATGCCCTGCATCAAGGCCTTGACTGCTTCGGCGCCGATTCCGGCCTCGAACTTGCCGAGCCCGAAGGTTTCCAGCGCCTCGATGTACTTCTCGTCGCTGAGCAGCTGACCCCGCTGCAGGGAAGTTTCCTTCGGATCGATGACGATGTAGCTGTCAAAGTAGAGGACCTTTTCCATGTTCTTGAGCGTGATATCGAGGAGGTTTCCGATCTTGCTCGGCAGGCTCTTGAGAAACCAGATGTGGGAAACCGGGGTGGCCAACTCGATATGGGCCATGCGCTCGCGGCGCACCTTGGACTGGATGACCTCCACGCCGCACTTCTCACAAATCACCCCACGGTGCTTCATACGCTTGTATTTGCCGCAGTTGCACTCGTAGTCCTTGGTGGGGCCGAAGATCTTGGCGCAGAACAGCCCGTCCCGCTCCGGCTTGAAGGTGCGGTAGTTGAT
>CBFCZJ010000277.1:0-5371 GCA_965602445.1 uncultured Desulfobacterales bacterium
GCATCCGTGCTTTTTCGCTCCTCTCTTGTCAGCCACCCCCCGCCCAAGGCCTTGTATAGCCGCACATACGAGCGGAAAAGCTGCTGGTCGAGCTCGGAGCGTTCCAGCTCCACGGAAAATAGCGTCCGGTCGGCTTCGAGCACCTCCAAGTAGCTGGTGACCCCCTTGTCGTATCTTTCCATGGACAGGTCATTGGCGTTTCGGGCCGCGTTGAGCTTTCGCTCCACGGTGGCCACCTGGTCCTTGTAGGTTTCGACCTCCACCAAGGCGTCTTCCACCTCCCGAAAAGCGGTGAGCACCGCATTTTCATATTGGAACATCGCCTGCCGGGTCCTTGCCTCTTCCACCGCCACCTGCTGGGCGCTTTTTCCAAAATCGAAGATCGGCCCCAGCAAGCTTCCCCCCACGAACCAGGCACCGCCTTCTGAGGTGACCGAACCGACTTCGGTGCTTGCGATGCCCAGGATACCGGTCAAAGATACGGCTGGAAAGCGCAGCGCCACCGCCACGCCGATGCGGGCGGTCTGGGCGTGGAGAAGGGCGGCGGCCTGGGCTACATCCGGCCTGCGTTGTAGAATTTCAGAAGGCAGGCCCATGGGAATGTTTGGCGGTAGGGACTGCTCGGAAAGGGCAGTGTCGACGTCAATCGAAGCAGGCAGGCGCCCGACCAGAATGCTCAGCGTGTTTTCGGTCAGTGCGATCTGCCGTCGGTAAAGCGGGATGGCGCCGTCGGCGATCTCTTTCTGGATCTGGGCTTGGTTGAGGTCGATCTCCGGGATGATTCCCTTGTCGAAGCGCTGCTGGATGATGTCGAGGCTTTCGAGGCGGGACACCAGGGTTCTTTCGGCGATGGCCAGCCGCTGCTGAAAATCGAGCAGCCGGTAGTAGGCGGCGACCACCTCCGAAACCAGCGAAAGCTGCACGGATTTCAGCCCGTATTCGGTGGCCATGAGTTCAGCCCGGGCGGCCTCGGTGCTGCGGCGGAACTTTCCCCAGAAGTCGATTTCCCAGCTGGCCGTAGGTGCGATATACAGGTTGGTCATATCGTCGTCGGATCGGGAGCCCCCGGCAAAGTTGCCGGTGCCGGCGCCGGCGTTGATATCGAGCCGGGGGTACAGATCGGCGCGGGTAAAGCCGAGGGCGGCGCGCGCTTCTTCGATTCGAGCCGCTGCAACATTGACCTCGCGATTATTTTCCAGAGCCGCGGTCACCAGGTCATAGAGCGCGGGATCCTTGAAAAGCTCCCACCACCTCAGGTTGACCGCATATTTGGCCGGCACCGTTTCAGTACGATACGATTCGGGCGTTTCCGGGGTGGGCCGCTCGTAGTCGGGGCCCATGGTCGCACAGGCAGAGAGAATCATTAGGGCGGCCAGCACAGTAGCCCACATCGCGCCCGATTTAGGATTCAGGGTCATGATCGTTCCTTCGGTGCGATTGTTGTTTCCCGCTTTTTTTCATATCCCGCGATTTTTCCGATCAGGACAAACAGGGTTGGATAGAAAAAGACCCCCAACAACGTGGCCACCGACATCCCGCCCAGCAGGGCCATTCCCATCACCTTTCGGGCTTCGGACCCGGTTCCGGTGGCGAATACCAGCGGCAGCACGCCAAGGATAAAGGAAAAGGCGGTCATCAGGATCGGCCGGAAGCGCAGCCTGGCCGATTCGATGGCGGCATCGTACAGGCGCCGGCCTTCCTTGAACTTGATGTTGGCAAACTCGACGATCAAAATCGCGTTTTTGGCGGCCATGGCGATGAGCATCACCAGCGAGATCTGGGCGAACACGTTGTTTTCGTAGCTGAGGCTGAACTGCCGCGCCAGCAGCAGGGCCGCTATGGCGCCGAAGACGGCAAAGGGGGTTCCGAGCAGGATGGAAAAGGGCAGCGACCAGCTCTCGTACTGGGCCGCCAGGATCAGAAAGACAAAGACCAAAGAGAAGATGAAAACGACGCTCGCCGTCCCGGCCGCCGCCTTTTCCTGGTAGGACATGTTGCTCCAGGCAATCCCCATCTCCGGGGGCAGCACCTCTGTCGCCAACGCCTCCAGGGCGGCCATGGCCTGTGCCGAGGTGTACCCCGACGCCGGCCCCCCGGTGAGTTCCACCGAGCGGTAGAGGTTGAACCGGTTGGTGAATTCCGGACCGGCCACCTCCTTGACCTCCACAAAGGCCGACAGGGGGACGCTGACCCCGTCTTTATTCTTGATGAAAAACAGGTTGATCTGATTCTGGTCCTGCCGGTACTCGGGCTCGGCTTGGACGTAGGCTTTGTAGAGGCGGCCGAACCGGTTGAAATCGTTGACGTAGGTGCCGCCCAAAAACGCCCCGACGGTAGTGTAGATGTCGTTTAGATCGATGCCGGCTCGCAGCACCTTGTCGCGGTTGATCTCGAGAAATTTCTGCGGAACGCTGGCCCGGTAGGTGGTGAACACCGATCCGATCTCGGGCCGCTGCTGGGCGGCCGCGATGAATTTGCCGGCCTGCTGAGCAAGGTATTCGGGAGTATTGCCGACCCGGTCCTGGAGCAGCAGGGTAAACCCGGATCCGTTGCCCAGGCCTGGAATGGCCGGCGGGCCGAAGGCAAACACCTGGGCTTCGTTGACGCCGAGGAAAAAATCGCGGTTGAGGGCGTTGACGACATCCTGAGCGGTGGCTTCGCGCTCGTCCCAGTCCACCAGCGACAAAAACAAAAATGCGGCGTTGGTCGACATCGCCCCGGAAAGGAGGCTGTAGCCGGCGGCGGTGGTAATATACTGAACCTCCTTGTGGTTCTTGATGATACCTTCGACCTTTTTGGCCACGGCATCGGTTCGCTGAAGCGAGGCAGCGTCCGGAAGCTGGACGTTGACAAACAGGTAGCCCATGTCTTCTTCGGGGATGAAGCCGCCCGGCAGGGTCTTGCCGACCAGGACGGTGGCCGCCACGATCACAGCGATAAACACCAGGCCGCGCATCAACCACCGGGCCACCACCTGGGTAAAGCTCATGTAGCCGTCGGTGGCCCGGTCGAATCCCCGGTTGAACAGCTTGAAAAACCATCCAAGGGGGCCCCGATAGGGCTTGGGCTTTTTCAGCAGCAGCGCACAAAGCGCCGGGCTCAGGGTCAGGGCATTGATCGAGGAAAAGACCACCGACACCGCCACGGTGATGGCAAACTGCTGATAGAGGCGGCCGGTGATGCCGGCCATCGCGGCCACCGGAATAAAAACGGCCACCAACACCAGGGTGGTGGCGATCACAGGGGCTGTGACCTCGCGCATGGCCTGTATCGTCGCTTCTTTGGCGGTCATACCCTTTTCGATGTTGACCTGGACCGCCTCGACAACCACGATGGCGTCGTCGACGACGATGCCGATGGCCAGCACCAGCCCGAGCAGGGACAGCACGTTGATGGTAAAGCCGAGCACCGGAAAGAGCATGAAGGCGCTGACCAGCGACACCGGGATGGCGATGGTGGGGATCAGGGTGGCACGCCAGTCCTGGATGAACAAAAAGACCACGAGTATCACCAGGGCCAGGGCGATGATCAGGGTTTCGACGATTTCCGCGATCCCTCTGGAAATCGGCTTTGAGGTGTCAAGCGATACGTCGTATCGAATGCCGCTGGGAAACGATTGGGACAGCTCTTCCATACTCGCGGTGACTTTTTTCACCAGCTCCACCGCGTTGGACCCCGGCGCCTGATACAGGGCGACGATGGCGCCCTGCCGATCGTTCAAGCGTGTGAAGGTGAGGTATTTTTCGACGCCCAGTTCGACGCGCGCGATGTGCTTGATCTTCACCTGGGCGCCGCTTTCAGCGGTCCGGACCACGATCTCACCGAACTCTTTTTCACTGGCGAGCCGTTCGGGCAGCCGGACGGTGTAGGTGAACTCGGTGCCCGGCGGGGCCGGTTCGGCGCCCAGCTTTCCGCCTGGAACGACAACGCTCTGGGCCCGGATCGCCGAAAGGATCTCCGGGACGGTAATGCCCAGCTGGGCGAGACGGTCGGGTTTGATCCAGATCCGCATCGAGTAGTCGCTGGCGCCCAGTACGTCGACCCGCCCGATGCCCCGGATTCGGGCCAGGGTGTCTTTGATGTTGATCAGGGCGTAGTTGCCCAGAAAGTTTTGGTCGTAGCGGTCGCCTTCGGAGGTGAGGGTGATCAGCAGCAGGATGTTGGGCATCGATTTTTCGGTGGTCACCCCCAGCCGTTTGACCTCCTCGGGCAGTTTGGCCGTGGCCGCGGATACCTTGTTCTGTGTGTTGACCGTATTCTGGTCCGGGTCGGTGCCGACTTCGAAAGAGACGGAGATCGTCATGGAGCCGTCGTTGGCGTTGGTGGACTTCATGTAGATCATGTTTTCCACTCCGTTGATCTGCTGCTCCAGCGGGGTGGCCACCGACTGTTCCACGCTCACCGCGTTGGCGCCGGTGTAAAAGGCGCGCACCTGGACCACCGGCGGGGTGATGTCCGGGTACTGCTCCATGGGCAGGCTGAGCAAAGAGACGGTGCCCACGATGACCGTGACAATGGCGATGACCATGGCGACGACCGGCCGCCTGACGAAAAATGAGCCCATGGCAATGACTACTTCTCAGTTGGGGTTGGTGGAACCGTGGCGATTTTTGGTTTGACTGCCGCTCCGGCAGACACTTTTTGCAGGCCCTCGTAGACGACTTTCTCTCCGGGGTTCAGGCCGTCGAGCACCAGCCAGCGGCTGTCGAATGTGGGACCGACCCTGACCTGCCGCTCTTGGACCTTGTTTTGGTCGTTGACCACGTAGACCCGGTATCGGCCCTGGAGCTCGACCACGCTGCGCTGGGGGACCAGGATGCCGTCCTTGACGGTTTCGGCCAGGGCGCGCACCTTGGCGAACTGGCCGGGGCGGAGCAGCCGGTCCGGATTCGGAAAGGAGGCCTGCACCAGGATGGCGCCGGTGGTCGGATCGACCTGGCGGTCGACAAAATCGAATCGGCCCTGGTGAGGGTAAAGGCTGCCGTCGGCCAGGATCAGCTCGAAGGGGGATTCCTGGGGTCGCTGTGCCGTTTCCACCTCGCCCTGGTTGATCAGGCGGCGGGCCATCTGCAAGTACTGATTCTCGGTCAGGAAAAACTGCACCCGCACCGTCTCGATGTTCGAGACCACGTTTAAGATGACCGGGTTGGGGCTTCGGCCCACGAAGTCACCGACCTTGGCCTCGGTTTTGCCGATGATGCCGTCGATGGGCGAGCGCACCTTCGTGTAGGAGAGCTGAATCTTCGCGGCACGAAGATTGGCCTCGGCCGCCTCCACCGATGCTTCGGCCGCGTCGTGCTGGGCGACGGCCGCATCCAGATCGCTTTGGCTCACCGCGTTTCGCCGGGCCAGGGGCCGGATCCGGGCCAGG
>CBFCZJ010000278.1:0-5353 GCA_965602445.1 uncultured Desulfobacterales bacterium
TTGGGTCATTCGAATTTGTTTCGAATTTCGATATTCGAATTTCGTGCTTTCTTTTCCCCTCCTCAAAAAGACAAGCGTCTTCCATACCCTCCACTTTCCGTGAAGGGGTTAACTTTGAAATTCGCTGCGTAGAAAAAAGACCTATGCCTAAACGAACAGACATCGAAAAAATTTTGATCATCGGGGCCGGGCCGATCATCATCAGCCAGGCCTGCGAGTTCGACTATTCGGGGACCCAGGCATGCAAAGCCCTCAAAGAAGAGGGATTTTCTGTGGTGCTGGTCAACAGCAACCCGGCCACCATCATGACCGACCCGGAGATGGCCCACCACACCTATGTGGAGCCGGTGACCGCCGATGCCGTGGAAATGATCATCGAAAAGGAGCGCCCCGATGCGCTGCTTCCCACCCTGGGCGGTCAGACCGGCCTGAACACGGCCATCGAGGTGGCCCGCCGCGGCGTGCTGGAAAGATACGGCGTCGAGATGATCGGCGCCTCCATCGACGCCATCGAAAAGGCCGAGGACCGGGACCGATTCCGCCGCGCCATGGAACACATCGGGCTGCGGGTCCCCAAAAGCGGCATCGCCACGACCATGGACCAGTGCCGGCAGATCGCCGAGGAAATCGGATTTCCGGTGATCGTTCGCCCCAGCTACACCCTGGGGGGCACCGGCGGAGGCGTTGCATACAATGCCGAAGACTTGGAACTTTACGGCAAGGCCGGCCTCGACGCCAGCCTCATTCATCAGGTCATGATCGAAGAGTCGGTGCTGGGCTGGAAGGAATACGAACTGGAGGTGATGCGGGACCACGCCGACAACGTGGTCATCATCTGCTCCATCGAAAACCTCGATCCCATGGGGGTTCACACCGGAGACAGCATCACGGTGGCCCCGATCCAGACGCTGACTGACCGCGAATACCAGCAGATGCGAAACGCGTCGATCGCCATCATGAGGGAGATCGGCGTCGACACCGGAGGATCCAACGTCCAGTTTGCCGTCGATCCGAAAACCGGCGAGATGGTCGTCATCGAAATGAACCCGAGGGTGTCGAGAAGCTCGGCCCTGGCCTCGAAGGCCACCGGCTTTCCCATCGCCAAGATCGCCGCCAAGCTGGCGGTGGGATTCACCCTGGACGAGATCGCCAACGACATCACCGGCGAGACGCGGGCCTCTTTCGAGCCCACCCTCGACTACTGCGTGGTCAAGATCCCCCGATGGACATTTGAAAAATTTCCGGAGACCGAAGACCTGCTGACCACGGCCATGAAGTCGGTGGGGGAGACCATGGCCATCGGCCGCACCTTCAAGGAGGCCCTGCAAAAAGGGCTCCGTTCCCTGGAGATCGGCCGTCACGGGCTGGGGGCCGACGGCAAAGATTTTGTCGACACCGACGGCCGGCCGCCGACGCCCGCGGAAATCGAAAAAAAGCTGGCCATTCCCAATTCCCAGCGGATCTTTTACCTGCGTCATGCCCTCAAGACGGGGATGACCGTCGAGCAGATCCATCAATTGACCGGCATCGATCCCTGGTTTCTTTTCCAGATCCGCCAGATCGTGGAGATGGAGGAGCAAATCGCCGCAGCCGATCCCCTCGATCTCTCCCTGCTGCAATCGGCCAAGTCCAAGGGATTTTCCGACGTGCAGATCGCCCAGTTGACCGGTTCGACCGAGGATGCGGTGGCCAAAAAGCGAAAATCTTCCGGCATCCGGCCGGTATACAAACTGGTCGACACCTGCGCCGCCGAGTTCCAGGCGGCCACCCCTTATTATTACAGCACTTACGAGACCGAATGCGAGGCGCGGGTGTCGGATCGAAAAAAGGTCATGATCCTGGGCGGCGGCCCGAACCGGATCGGCCAGGGGATCGAATTCGACTACTGCTGCGTCCACGCCTCCTTTGCCCTCAAAGAAGAGGGGGTGGAAAGCATCATGGTCAACAGCAACCCGGAAACGGTCAGCACCGACTACGACACCTCCGACAAACTCTACTTCGAACCCCTGACCAAGGAAGACGTGCTTCACATCGTCGAAAAGGAGCGGCCCGACGGGGTGATCGTCCAGTTCGGGGGGCAGACCCCCTTGAACCTGTCCACTCCCCTGGCCCGGGCCGGAGTGCCGATTCTCGGCACCCATCCGGACAGCATCGACCGTGCAGAGGACCGGAAGCTGTTTCAGGCCATGCTCAATACGGTCGGGCTCATCCAGCCGGCCAACGGCATCGCCATGAACGTGGACGAAGCCCGGTCCGTCGCCGAAAAGATCGGCTATCCGCTGATCGTCCGGCCTTCTTTCGTGCTCGGCGGCCGGGCCATGAAAATCGTCTACCATGAAAAAGAGCTTGCAAATTTCGCCCGGTTGGCGATTGCCGCTTCGGACAGGCATCCGGTCCTGATCGACAAGTTCCTGGAAGAAGCGGTGGAAGTCGATGTGGACGCCGTCAGCGACGGTGAAACCACGGTGATCGGCGGCATCATGGAGCACATCGAGGCCGCCGGGGTGCACTCGGGCGATTCGGCCTGTGTCCTGCCTCCCCAGAGCATCGATCCGGCCATGATCGAACAGATTGCCGCCGCCACCCGGGCCATGGCCGCCGAGCTCAACGTCGTGGGATTGATGAACGTCCAGTACGCCATCAAGGACCGGCAGCTTTTCGTGTTGGAAGTCAATCCCCGGGCCTCCCGGACGGTTCCCTTCGTGAGCAAGGCAACCGGTGTCCCCCTGGCCAAGATCGCCACCAAAGTCATGCTCGGAAAACGTCTGAAGGATCTTGGCTTCACCGGCGAGATCATCCCCCGGCACGTTTCGGTCAAAGAAGCAGTGCTTCCGTTCAACCGGTTCCCGGACGTCGACACGCTGCTCGGCCCTGAGATGAAATCCACCGGAGAGGTCATGGGCATCGATGAAAAGTTCGGAGCCGCCTATGCCAAGGCTCAGCTCGGGGCAGGCCAGCGGCTCACCGTCTCCGGCACCGTTTTCATCAGCGTCCAGGACCAGGACAAAACAGCGATCCTGCCGGTGGCCAAGAAATTTTCCGATATCGGCTTTTCCATCCTGGCCACCCAGGGCACGTCCGAATTCTTGAACGGGCACGGCATCGCCAATCAGCGCATCAACAAGGTGAGCCTGGGACGGCCCCACGTGGTCGACGCCATCAAAAACGGAGAAATCGACCTGGTGGTCAATACCGGCACCGGCGAGGAACCCCGCCAGGACGGATATATGATCCGCCGCTCGGCGTTGAAGTTCAACATTCCTTACGTGACGACCGTAGCCGGTGCCATGGCCATGGCCCGGGGCATCGCCGCCCTGAAACAGGGAGTGCTGACAGTGAAAAGCCTTCAAGAATACCACGGATAGGAAGCCATGGAACTAAAGCCCCCAATCCCAGAATTTTTCCACGAAGACAAACCCCGGGAAGCCTGCGGTTTGTTTGCCATTCACGGTCATCCGGATGCGGCACGAATCACGTACTTTGGTCTGTACGCCCTGCAGCACCGCGGCCAGGAAAGCGCCGGCATCGCGGTCAACCGCGATCACACCATCGTGGGCCACAAGGGGATGGGCCTGGTGCCGGAGGTGTTCGACGTCGAACACATGAAGGAGCTTGCCGGCGTCAACGCCATCGGCCATGTGCGCTACTCCACCACGGGAAGCTCCATTCTGACCAACGCACAGCCTTTCGTGGTCCATCACCGCAACAAGTCTTACGCCCTCGCCCACAATGGCAACCTGGTCAACGCCCACACCCTGAAACGCGAACTGGAAGAATCCGGCTCCATTTTTCAAACTACGATGGACAGCGAGGTGTTTCTCCACTATTTTGTAAAGAGCCTGAAGCTGGGCTTTGAAGAGGCCCTGGTCGAGACGGTGAAAAACGTCGTCGGCGCATACAGCTTCGTGATGATGACCAGCCGGGGGGAGATCGTCGGGATCAAGGACCCCTATGGATTTCGTCCGCTTTGCCTTGGGAAGCTCAACGGCAACTACGTGCTCGCATCGGAAACCTGTGCGTTGGACCTGATCCAGGCCGAGTTCGTCCGGGAAATCGACCCCGGGGAGATCGTCATCATCGACGAAAACGGCGTTCGGAGCATCCGGACGCCGGTGCCGGCCTCCAGCGCCTTTTGCATCTTCGAGTTCATTTATTTTGCCCGGCCGGACAGCAACATCTACGGGAAAAACGTCTATGCCGTGCGCAAGGCCCACGGCCGGCGGCTGGCCATAGAGGCGCCGGTGGAGGCCGACTTGGTGATGCCGTTTCCGGATTCAGGCACTTATGCGGCCCTGGGATACTGCGAGCAGTCCAAGATCCCCTTTGAAATGGGCATGATCCGAAACCACTACGTGGGCCGCACCTTTATCCAGCCGTCCCAGAGCATGCGGGACTTCGGCGTCCGGGTGAAGCTCAACCCGATCCGGGACCTGCTCAAGGGAAAGGACATCATCATCATCGAAGACTCGATCATTCGGGGGACCACCGCAAAGACGCGGGTTCGGGCCCTGCGCGAGCTCGGGGTCAAACGGGTCCACATGCGGGTGGCCGGGCCGCCGCACCGGTTTCCCTGCCACTATGGCATCGACTTTTCCACCCGCGGAGAGCTGATCGCATATGAAAAATCCGAAAAGGAACTCGGCGATCTGCTGGGCCTCGATTCTCTGTCATACTTGAGCCTGGAGGGCCTGCTGGAAGCGATGGAAATAAAGGCCCCGGAGCAGACCTTTTGCAAGGCTTGCTTCGACGGCTGCTATCCGGTAGAGTTCGATCAGTTTCTCTCCAAAAACTGCATGGAAAGGAGTTAGAGATGCTCGAATCCAAGTATCTCAAAGACGATATCCAAAACATCCAGAAATTGATGACGATTCCGGCGCTTCGCAACTTCGAGACCAAGAACCTGGGAAAGCTCCTGCGGCTGAGCAAGATCCGCCGCTACGACGACGGCGAGGCGATCATCAAAGAGGGCGACCGGGACCAGTGGCTCTATTTTCTTCTCGCCGGCAAGATCCGCATCGAGAAGGGCGGCACGCAAATCGCCACCTCCGACAAGACCGGGGAAATGTTCGGCGAGATGCGGTTGATCGACAACCTGAGCCGCTCGGCCTCGGTTTTCGCCGTCGGTCCGACGGTGGCGCTGGCCGTGGACACCACCGGCGGCGCCGGCCGTTCCGGCCTCGAAGACGAGCGGGCGGAGTTTTTGGTTCTCCTGTACCGGATGTTCGCCGAATACGTCTCTACCCGCCTTCGGCTGACCAACGACGAGCTGATCGCGGCAAAGAAGCGATTGGGAGAACTTTGAACCGCTCCCGCCAAAACACGGCGGGAGCGGTTCAAAGTTCCAGGTTGCGGG
>CBFCZJ010000279.1:0-5320 GCA_965602445.1 uncultured Desulfobacterales bacterium
GAGTAACTTTCACGCCCGAAACAATCTGGTGCCGAGGCGGAGGGCAAAGGATTTTTTTTGCGAGCTGCAGGCCAAGGCTGAATCGGCATCGCGACGTCACCGAAACCATAACAGCAGTTCGTCGGCAGAAAAAAATGGCCCAACCCGAATCGACATACCGGCTGCGATGGCACCCGAGCATCGCCGAGATCGACCGGGCCGCCTGGGACGCGCTGGCCGCGCCCATGGACACTCCTCTGCTGGAGTGGGGCTGGCTCCACCTGATGGAGGCATCGGGCAGCATCTCGGCCGAACACGGCTGGCAGCCATGCCACCTGGCGGTATGGAAAGGAAACACCCTGGCGGCGGCCGCGCCGCTGTATATCAAGGGCCACAGTGCGGGCGAATTCGTGTTCGATCATGCCTGGGCCGATGCGGCCCATCAGCTCGGGATTGCCTACTACCCGAAGCTGATCGGCATGAGCCCGGTGACGCCGGTGGTGGGCTACCGTTTTTTGACCCATCCCGATGTCGACGAGCAAAAGATGACGGAGCTGATCACCGACGAAATCGACCGCTTTTGCCGTGACAATGGGTTGTCCGGGGCCAGCTTTCTCTTTGTCGATCCCGAATGGATGCCGATGGCCACGGAACAGGGATGGACGGCCTGGCGTCATGGCAGCTTTTTGTGGGAAAACAAAAACTTTGCTTCCTTTGACGATTATCTGGCCGTATTCAACGCAAACCAGCGAAAGAACATCCGAAAAGAGATCCGCTCCATGGACCGGCAGGGAATCCGGCTCGAGACGCTTTCCGGGAACCTGATCCCGGACGAATTTTTCCAGCAGATGTACCGGTTCTACGAGCGGACCAACGACCAGTACGGCATCTGGGGATGCAAGTATCTGACCCGAAAATTTTTTTTGAAGCTGGCCGACGACTATCGCCATCGCCTCTTGTTCGTGGCCGCCCATGAAAAGGAAACCGGCGGCCCGCCGGTGGGGCTGTCGATGCTGCTGACCAAAAACGAACGCCTCTACGGCCGGTATTGGGGATGCGAACGCCGGATCGACCACCTGCATTTCAACGCCTGCTACTATGCGCCCATTGCCTGGGCCATTGAAAACGGAATCCGGTTTTTCGATCCCGGCGCAGGCTCGGCCCACAAGGTTCGCCGGGGCTTTTCCGCAGTGCCCAACTACAGCCTTCACCGGTTTTATGATCCGCGCCTGGCCCGTTTGATGGATCTGCACATCGACCGCATCAACGAGGCGGAACAGGAGGCGATCGACGAACTGAACCGGACCCTTCCTTTTGCCCACCGGCCGGAAAAGGGGTTGCATTACTTAAAAAAGTTGTAATATATAGTAATGCACCCACATTGATTGCGGAGGGTCTATGGCGAAGAATTCAGATGACAATGAAAGATATCCTGACGTGCCGCCCTTGACGTCTTTTACAGATCTTCGCGGACGGCAGTCTGTGCGGGCCACGTTCAAGCTGACAGAAAGGGCCATCGATGCCCTGGCCGTATGCGCCGTTCATCTGGGCATCAAACAAAAATCGTTGTTCGATCACCTGATCGATGACATACAGGCGCTTCAAGCCATTGCCCATGAACTGAACCAAGTGCAGTTCGGAAGGCTTTCCCGGGTTCAGAAAACATTTGTGCTCAGCAAAAAGACCCTTGCCTGTCTAGAAGAAGTTTCCAGCCGGCTGGATGCCCCCAGAGACGCCCTCGTTGAATATTCGATTCAACGGCTGTTGCCGGTGATCGAAAAGGAGCGAAAGCGTCATCGCCGGCGCAAGGCATTTTTGAAGAACTTGGAGGCCTTCCTGGCTCAGGGAGACGAGCTACTTCGCAAAGCGCAGGCCGAACTGGGAAAGGAAGACCCGGTGGTCAGCCGGTTCGAGTCCGTGATGACCGCCGGCCGAAATGCCTTTGACGCGGGTTCTGTGTTCGTGGAAAAAGGAAATGTGATCGAAGACTTTTAACGCGCACCGGACAGTTGGTTCCGGCGGCTGTTTTTTTCGCGGCTGCGATCGGGTGCCGCCGTCCGCGTTCTATGAGCGCGCGCGTTAAAAGTCAGTGTAGTATTCTTTTCCTGAAAGAAAAGACAACCGGTTCCTGAAACCTGGATCCGGAAACCTGCCGAAGGGTGCGCTGCGGCGTCAGGGTCGTTTGAAGACCACCGGTTTCTTGCCTTCGGCCAGTTTTTCAAGGGCGCTTTTGTCGATCTCAACGCCCAGGCCCGGTCCGGGAAGAGGGCCGGCCCTTCCTTCGGGGCCGAAGGTGACATTTTCTGTCGTCAGGTTGGTCTTCAGGAGAAACGCGTCGTAGGAGCCGTCCCAGTACGCCGCGTCCGGGCACAGGAGGCCGAGAATCCGTCCGGCCGCCGAAAGAATCCCCGACTCCCCCAGGTGGCATGCAATCTGAAACGGCATCCCGGTGCGGCGCAGGTATCGGATCATTTCAAGCGACCGGAAAATCCCTCCGCACTTGGAAAGCCTCATATTGACCATGCCGAAGCTGTTTTCCCGCCGGATGCGCTTCAGGTCCGACAGGGTGCACGCAGACTCATCGGCCATCAGCACGATCCCCTCGGCCCCCATGGCCGCAGACAGCGGGACCCGATCCGGATCCTGGCGGGTAAGGGGCTGTTCGACTACCCGCACTCCGTGCCGGTGCAGGAGCGGAATATGGGCCAGTGCCGTGGAAAGATCCCAGGCAAAGTTTGCATCCACCTTGATTTCGCAGTCGGTGCCGAACGCCGCTTCCACCGCTTCGAGCATCTCCTGATTTTGATCCAGATCGGCGGAAAATTTCAGCTTGATCCGGCGAATGCCGAGCTGCCGGATGATCCGGCACCCCGCCTGGATGACGGCAGCGCCGGCCAAGGGCAGGGCCGCTCCGTAAAAGAGGGTCTGCGTGCGGGGCTCGTCGGGGAAAAAATCGATGGCCGGACGGCCGAGGAGGCGGCCCAGGGCATCGATCAGGGCCAGCTCCAGGGCGCATCGTGCGGCATTGCCGAAACGGTGGGAATCGACGGCGGCCGTCCATTGCCGGATCTGATCCGGCGCCGAAAGGTCCCAACAGAATGCGGGATGTGCAACCGCGTCGGCGATATGCGCGGCAACCGAGCTTGTCGTCTCGCCGGTGACATAGGAGCGTGGGGCGCCTTCACCGAATCCGAAAACAGCACCGCCTTCGGCCGTGACTTTTACCACCACGTTTCGCGCGGATGTCCGCTTTCGCTGGGCATGGGAAAAATCGAACGCAAAAGGAAGAGAAACGGTGTAGACGGAGATCTTCTCGATCTTCATGCCCTGCTGCCCGCCGGTGTGCCGCCGTCGCGGCAAACCGCCTCTTTGGGAAGATCGGGGAGCTTCAGAAGAAACCGGGCTCCCCGGCCCATGAGGCTTTCCACCTCGATGGTCCCCCCCTGGTCCTCCATGTTCTGGTGAGAGACGAAAAGCCCCAGGCCGGTGCCGCTGTGCATGTCGCTTTTGTGCTTGGTGGTAAAGTACGGGTCGAAGACGTTCTCCATCTGGTCTTTTGGGATGCCGATACCATTGTCTTCCATCTCGATTTTGACGCCGCCCGGCCGCCCGTTTTCCACGATTCGGGAGGTGGCGATTCGAATCTTGCCGTTTTCCGGGGTGAACTCGATGGCATTGGACAACAGGTTCAGCACGACTTCCTTCATTTTTTCCTGGTCCATCCACACCTTGTCGATCTGAGGATCGTAGTCGCATTCGATCCGGATATCCTTGGCATGGCTCTGGGGCGAGACCAGTAGAATCATCCGGTCGATCAGGTGATGCAGGTTTTCCCGGTTGAAGTGAGACTCTCTTGTCTTGACCAGGTCCAGCAGCTCCGTAATCAGACGGTTTACACGGTCGGTCTCCTCGCGGGCGATTTCGTAGAATTCGTTTCGAAACGCCGCATCGTCGAATTTGCCGGGAAGCATCTGGATGAAGGTCCCGATGGCCGTCATCGGGTTTTTGATTTCATGGGCGAGCCGGGCGGCCAGATTTCCGAGAAACGAGAATTTTTCCGCCCGGCTCAGCAGGGCCTGCGAGCGTTTCAGATGCTTCATCTGCTCTTGAAGCTGCCGATAGAGCCGGGCGTTTTCGATGGCAATGGCAATCTGGGGAGTAAAGACTTCGAGGGTTTCCCGGGTTTCGGCGGGAATGCCTTGTCCCCCGGGGCCGTCGATGGCGATGATGCCGATTACCTTGGACCGGGTAATGAGCGGTGTGACATAGACCGAAGACGGTTTGACCTGACGGAGCAGAATGTTTTCCTGTTGGAGGAGCGAAGACTTGACCGCATCCACATATTCCGGTTTTCCGGTGCTGGCCACCCGCGCCAAGATATTGCTGACCCGGTCCAGGGGGACGGAATAGGACCTGAGCGCCACGGAGATGTCCCCTTCAAAGGGGCTGCTGTACAGGTATTGGAGACAGTTTTCCTCCTCTTTGACCAGCATGATCAAGGCCCGGTTGATCCGGCAGACGTTTCGAAGAATGTTCATGATCACCGAAAGAAGCCGGTTTAGATCGAGGATGGACAAAATCGCCTTTCCCGTTTCCTGCACCGCCGTGAGCTGGGAGATCTTCTGATTCAGTTCGATGTTGAGCTGGTTGACCTCCTTGTATTTTTCTTCGATGATTTCCTTGTCTTTTTCCATCTCCTGGATGGTTTCCATGAGAACTGATTTGGAGGTGAAGATCCGGGAGAATATTTCGTAGAAGCGGTTTGTCGGGGCCTTGATCAGGTCATACTCGCAATACGGCGCTCCCTCGAAAAAGCAGCAGTGTTCGATCACCTTCACCGGTTTTCCGCCCCAGACCACCGGCAGGTAGGTATACGCCCCCTGGTTGTATAGGCACATGTCCCGGGAGCAGTTCATCTCCGGCTTCCAGTGGAGCCGGACCAGGGCGCCCTTCCGGGTGCGGGCGACCACCTCGACCCGCTTGTTCCGGTTCCACTTGTTGTTGACCCGCTGAAGGTTGTTCAGGACATTGTTGGTCGACCACAGGGCCTTGAAGAAGATCCGCTGGCCGTATCCGAGCTTCTTGTTTTCAAAGGCGTGGCGGGCGATCTTGAATGCGGCCTCCTCATCGCCGAGCATCTGCCGGGTCCGTGCAAAGAGCTCGGCGATGAGCGCAGAGGAAATCCAGTTGTGCGGGTCTCGAAGAAAGGACTCCGGATCAGGCAGGGCGCCGATTTCCGGGTCCAGATCACGGATCAGATCGGCGAGCGCATCGGGGCGATGGTGCTTTACGTAGTCCAGGATTGCCCTGGAGTTGATGCAGCTGGTTTCCCTTTCCATAT
>CBFCZJ010000280.1:0-5318 GCA_965602445.1 uncultured Desulfobacterales bacterium
TCGGCGAGTCTTCCGATGATTTTTTCCTTTTCCAGCTCGATGAATCGCTGGAGCGGGAAAATGATGTTGATATCCTGCTCGGCCAGGGCGTGATCGTAATGGGCGTGGGCGATTCCGAAATCCTCCTGAGACGACGATTTTGGAATCTCCCGAAAGGAGGTGTCCCCGTGGATCGAGTCGGTGTCGAAGGGAGGCTGGCTGTCCTTCAGATAGAGGCCGCCGCTGGTAACCAGGGCGAAGGTCTGTGTCGAGGGTTCTCCCTGGTAGGGCGTCCAGGGGATGTCGTCCGGGACGACGAAGGGATACTTCTTTACGATTTCCTCCATTTTGCCCGCCTGGTAGTCGGCCAGGCTCTCCTTCACCCACCTGTCGTAGGCTTTCTGGAATTTTTCAAGATCGATCGGCATGTTAATTTCCCTCATAATTTCAATGGGTTTTAGCTGCGTTGGGGGCATCGCGGTGCGTCCCGGTGGGATGTACGGTTCGGCAGCAAAATATCCGAACCGCGGTGTCATGAATCCCGAAAGTCGAGTTACCGCGTTCCGACGAGGTGATATTTCAAAACATAGTCATTGTTTTGATACCTGAACGTGACCTCCCAAAATGCGACGTTGTAGGCCATGTCCTCCGCGATCCCATAGAACATGTTCTCATCGGTCTGGGTTTCATAGGGACCAAGGATATTGCCCTCCTTCCTGGGTTTTTCTGCATAGTTCCGGGTCGAAACATTGGGAACCAGCACCACCTCTTTGCCGCCGTCGGGCAGCAGTCTGAATTCTTTTCTGCGGTGTCCGAAATTGGTGCGGGATTCCTCTTTGATGAAATCAATGTCGCTGCCGGTCAAATTGGTCCACTGCAGAAGATAAAAATCGAGTCGCCGGCCTCTCCACCCGATGTCTTTGTTCCACTCAAATTCGCCTCTCGGTTCTTTGCCGAGATAACTCACCGTCAGCTTTAATATTTTATTGCCGCGGGCATCTGATAGATATTTGGTGTAACTTCTGTCCTCGGCAGAGACTCCGCTGATGCTCATTGTAACCGCTACACACCAGGCTGCGAGGAGACAAAATAACTTTTTTCTCATTTTTCTGCCCTAAGTACAGGACTGCCGGAGCCCCCTGGCCGGAGATCCCCGCTGCGCGGGCGGCAGTATCAGGGGCAGCAAACGGTCAGGTCGTGCCGGACGAATCAATGATGCTCGATGGAACCCCGGGCAGTCCGGCCATAGAAAGATCGTGCGATCGAGACAGGAGAGGCAGCGCAACCATAGACCCTGCAAGGGCCATAAACATATCCCACTGTGCATCCCAAATGTCGCCCTGGGAACCGAGAAAGGCCTCTCCGACATCGGATGCGGCGATCAATGCCACCCACCACTCGAGAAGTTCCCAAAATGCGGCAACGGCGAGAACGACGCTGATGACGATAAAGTTGAGCCATCCGCCTCTTTCCAGGGGAAAACGAAAGTATGACGAAGAAACAGATCTCATATCCTTTTCCAGCTTTCAGATATACCCTTACCGACGGTGAATGGCACCGTTGTGGCTTCGGCCGCACGTTTCACGACGTCGAGCACGGAAACGCCCGTCTTCAGCCGACGGCCCTTACTGCTTGCGGCCTACCGTGATTAACGTGGGAAACGTGACATGAAGCAGGCCATCCGCGCGGCGCGCATTCATTCCAAGTTTGTCTTTTCCGACATCTGCATCGTATTTTTCAAATATCTTTTCCCGGTCGCCGTCCGACGGAAATGAACGGGTCAATAGTTCCTCGGCAGGCACTTGCCAGGCATACCGATGCCTCCTTTCCACCACAAGGCCATGGGCGGCCATGATCTCGGAGATTTCCCCGGAAGTGAGGGCTTTGGTATGGGAGGGATCTCTTTCCCGCTCGATCTCATTGAACGCCTGGGCCTTCTCTGCAGGAGGCGCCGAGTCGATAACCACCACCTTTCCATCGGGCGCGCAGACGCGCACCATCTCTTTTACCCCGAAGGCGGGGTGCTCTAAATGATGCAATGCGTATCGCGTAATGATCATCGAGAAGCTGTCGTCGGCGAAAGGCATTCTGTATACATCGCACCGGCGCCATGCGACATTCGAAATTCGGGAAGACTGTTGAAGCGCCTTGGCCTGCTCCAGCATGGACGGCGTGATGTCGATTCCGGTAACGTGCCTTGCGTGCCTTGCAAACGCACAGCTTAGGATCCCTGGACCGCATGCGACATCGAGAACGGTGTCTTGACCCATGACGCCCGATACGGTAATCGCCAGCTGGATCGCCTCCTCCGCTGACTTGTGCGACGCCTGGAACAAATGCGCCTGCTTGCTGAATTGGTCCTGTACCCTCTCGCTGTGGGTGTTCATGCGTCTCCGATTATTGAATTTTTTGATCCGGTTTGCCTCGTTGGTATTGATCCGGCCATTTGATATCCACACCCAATTCGGCTGCAGCGGTCATCGGCCAAAAGGGCGACCGCAAAAACTCCCGCCCCAGCAAAACGGCATCGGCCTGTTCGGTTACCAGTACCTGTTCGGCCTGGGCAGGGGCTGTAATCAACCCCACGGCCCCGGTTTCGATACCGACGGCTTTGCGGATCGCCGCTGAGAAGACCGCCTGAAAACCGGGCCCCGCCGGAATCCGGGCATCGGGGACAGTTCCACCGCTGGAACAGTCGATAAAATCAACGCCCAGCGCCTTGATTCGGCGTGAAAAATCGATGGATTGGGAAAGGTCCCAGCCGTTTTCGACCCAATCGGTGCAGGAAATACGCACAAACAGGGGCAGGTTTTCCGGCCATACTTTTCTAACGGCCTTTGTCACCCTGAGGGGAAAAGACTGCCTGTTTTCCGATGTCCCACCCCACCGATCCTTCCTATGATTGGATATCGGAGACAAAAATTGATGCATCAGGTACCCATGGGCCGTGTGGAGTTCCAGGACTTTAAACCCCGCAGAAAGGCTTCTTTCGGCGGCCGCTGCAAACTCGGCAACGACCCGCTCCAAATCCGCTTCGGTCATCTCCCGCGGAGTGGGATACCTCTTATCAAAGGCAATCGGGCTGGGGGCAATCGGCTGCCACCCGTTTTCTTTTTCCGTCAGCGGACGGCCGCCGCGCCACGGCGCATCGGTCGAAGCCTTTCGTCCGGCATGTCCGATTTGAATCCCCGGAACCGCTCCCTGTGCTTCGATAAAACGGGTAATCGACGTAAACGCTTCTGACTGCTCATCTGACCAGATGCCGCAATCCATCGGGGAAATCCTCCCCTCCGGGGAGACGGCTGTCGCCTCTGCTATGACGAGACCGGCACCGCCCACCGCGCGGGAGCCCAGATGCACCAGGTGCCAGTTGTTCGGCACCCCATTTTCACAGGAGTACTGACACATCGGGGAGACGAAGATGCGGTTCTTGAACACAACGTCTCGCAATTGTAAAGATGAAAACAGTTTCGACATCGGTGCACGCCTTCCATGGATGAAGTGGATGGCTGGCATTTGCTTGCCAGGTAAAATGATACGGGTCTATGTATGAATCTAAGGTCGTATCGATTCCCTAAAATTGTTTGGATTCGCTGCGCTCAGCCCAACCTTTATCTCTTTACGCTTACCATCTGGGCTCTGCGACGGCGATCAGCCGTCCGCACCGGCGATGTGTTAGCCGCCGATGATTTCATTCAATCCGTCGATAATGCTGGCAAGCTCCTCGGCAGAAGCACTCGCAACCTTTTTTCCGATTCTTTTCGCAGACAGGGTTCGAACCTGGCTGATCTTGGCCCAGGATTTTTGGGGAAGTTTCGTGTCGGAAAGCTCAAGCGTGAGCGGAAATCCAGCCCGTTGGGCCTGACTTGTGATCGCCACCGCGATGACGGTGCCGGAGCGGTCATTGAAAATGTCATGGCTCAAAATAAGAACAGGGCGGAAACCGCCCTGTTCGCTTCCAATGACAGGATTCAAATCAGCCCAATGGATATCGCCTCTCAATATTCGGGCCATTCATCCATCTCCAAGACAAGCCCTTCTTCCGCCATACTTTGTTCGTACTCCGGATCGAGTTTGGCGCATTCTTGAGCCAGACGAGTTTTTTCAAGACGTTGCAGCTTGTCTGCGACAGCCTCCTGGATCGCCTTGCTGCGGTTCGGATACACCTTGGACTTTACCATTAAATCAAGTTGTTTAAGCAGCTTATCATCGATCGTGATTGCAATTTTTGACGTTGCCATTTCGACCACCTCCGGTATGACAATATGTCATACCGGACGGCATTTCAAGGGCCAAGTTTTTATTTGCGGCCGTTCACGCTCAGCGGCGCGCCGCTCTTTTGCACGTCTGGTGAAGTGATATGTTGGCCGCATAAGCCTATATTGGAAAATACTTCACACCATCAATGTGTTGAAAGTCGGAGTCCTGCGTCCAGATGACGCAGTTATACTCTCGTGCGGTCGCTAAAATGATACTATCGGCCATCGGAAGATCATGCTGAAGGCTAAATTTCGAAGCTTTCATCGCAATACTGACGGTGAGGTCGATGATTCTTCCCTTTTGCATCGCTGCGACAGCCTGAAACGCCCTGTTTTCCGAGGACTCTCTGAGAACGACCTTGAATACTTCGTAAAGGGTTATGACCGGAACAATTAAAGAGGATGGATCATTCAGCGGGGGAAGATAGTGCTTTGCGTTTGGTCCGTCTGAAAAATATTCCAGCCAGCCCGAGGAATCAATGATATTCATACCCGGTCTTTCTCACGTTCCAGGCGTGTGTCGATTCCTTTGAGAAATCCTCTCAGTTCAGCGATATCACGGTCAGGAATGAGCTCGATCCGCCCTTCATATTCAATCACCCTCATTTTTTGTCCGGGCCGCAGCTTAAGCGCATCTCTGATACTTTTAGGTATAACTACCTGATATTTTGGGGATACTGTGACAGTCTGCATACCAAACCTCTATCGATATAGTTTTGGTATTACAGTAACACCATCGACAACGTCTGTCAACTCATACAGTCAACGATGCGATCAGTTGCAGCCAGGGCTTCCACTGAACGTTTTAATATTTGATGATGCCAAATCCAAAGCCAACTTTCAAAGCCGCTCTGCCCTGGATGTCAACTGAATTGCCGGGTTACACACTAATACTTATCGAAAATTTTCAAAACATTGCACAGAACGTTCGGCTTGGGCAGCGCCGTCTGTGGCTTTTCAATATAGGCACATCTTTCTCGGCGTCTGCTCAACACCGATGTTCGCTTTAGCGATATACATCCTTGCGATGGCCGACTTTTACAATCCAAATGGAGAGTTCATCGTCTTGGATTGAGTATA
>CBFCZJ010000281.1:0-5317 GCA_965602445.1 uncultured Desulfobacterales bacterium
AGCCGCCGGCTCTCCCGCATTTTTTGGTTCACCTGGATCGTGCAGATCGAAAAGGGTGCTCCGTTGGGCAGGCGCAGCCGTCCCGGGTTTCTTCTGCCCCGCATCATGCCGCGGCCCATCCCTCCTCCGCCGGCGGCGCCGGCATCGAAGGGGAGACTTACCAGTGCGGTTTCATATCCGATCGGATCGGATGAAAAATCGGCCCACAGCTCGATCCGCTCGCCGGGAGCCAGAAAAACATACCGACGGTGGACCGGCGCTTCGAGCAGCCCGCCGTCCGTTGCGATGACAGTCATGGGCCGGCCGTCTTTCCAGGCCAACTTGTAGATTCTCGAGTTGGAGCCGTTGAGCAGCCGCAGCCGGTAGGCGCCGGTCGAGACGGGCAGGGTGTAGTCCGGTTTTCCGTTTACGAGGATTCTGTCGCCCAGAAAGCCGATCATTCTCTCCATGGGGTGACCCGACATGTACACCAGCTGGTTGTCGCGGTCGAAGGTTCGATCCTGGATGACCAGGGGAATGTCAAAAGAGCCGTCGGGCAACCCGGCGGCCCGTTCTTCGTCGTCCGACACCAGAAACAGGCCCGCCAGCCCGCCGTAGACCTGGGGGCCGGTGATGCCGTGGGGATGGGGGTGATACCAGTAGGTGCCGGCCCGGTTGTTGACCGTAAACTCATACAGATAACTGCTTCCCGGGGCGACGGCATGGCGGGGGGGGCCGTCCATGTCATCCGGAACATGAAGACCGTGCCAGTGAACGATCGATTCCTGGGGGAGCTTGTTGGCGAACCGAATCCGGATCTTGTCCCCGCTGTTAACTTTGATAATCGGGCCCAGGTAGCTGTCGGGCAGGGTCAGCAACCGGCTGCTTTCGCCGGAATGGACCTGCGTCTCATATCGCCACACACCGGTGGGAGACCCCGGCAGTATGGAGGCCCGGCCGGCTTCAGCGGTGAGCGAGAGGTCCAAATCCGGAATGAATCCGGTTTTCTGCGCGGAGGCCTTTGGGGATGCTGCGAACAACGGTTCGGTAAAGGGCCGAAGTCCAGTGGCCATGAGACCGAGTGTTCCGTATCCGGCCAGCTTCAGAAACGCTCGCCGGGACTTTTTCTTTTCATTTTTTTTTGGAATATCGGTGCGGTGTAACATTGAAGGGCTCCCCGGACCGGGTTCCGGTCTCGCAGCCGCCGGAGAAAATTACCTCGGTCGTCTTAATGGCAGGCGGTGTATGAACCAGGACGTTTCATGAAATATCAGGGTTGAGCGAATCTTGTAGCGCCGCCAGGAATACAACGTATACTATGCCACAATGTGGCATTTTCAAGGGAGGGTGGAATGGGGGTGAAAGGGCTGGGATTCAAGCGGCTCGATTTTCGGCTATCGGAACCTTTTTCATACAGGCGTTCTACCAGGTGATCCGTGGCGCATTGACGATGGCGCCGATTACAAGATACAGGCCGAAGGCGACGGCCGTGAGCCCGAAAACGTAGTAAATCCCCTTTTCGATCGGAACCGCTTCGGGCACCTGGAGTCTCGAAAGGCGGCCGTCGGCGTTCAAACGGGCGATCCAGACCGGCCGTTCATGGTGCACTGCATGCAGATCGGCGCTGCCTTCGAACATGGTCCGGTCCATTGGAAAATTGTGCCGCCGGAGATGGGCGATGAAAAAATGGATAATGAATACATGGCCGATGGCCAGCAGCGCCTCGATCCGGTGGATCCAAAAGGCCACGTTCAGACCCCAGCCGGGCATGAACTTCGAAGAGGCGATGGGATAGGCCAGCAGCAGACCGGTGACGCCGATGATGACCATCCCCCAGAATACCGCCCAGTAGTCGAACTTTTCCCAGTATCCCCATCGGTCGAATTCAGGAGCCCTGCGCATCCCTAAAAACCATCCGATGTGCTGGAAGAATTGGGCGGCATCCGATGCTCTGGGGACGATCGAATCCGGACCGAACAGCGCTTTTTTCCAGTGCTTCCAATCCACCCGCATCAGCATGAAAGCGGCATGAAAGACGAACCCGGCGATCATCGCCAGGCCCACGATCTTATGCACTTCCAGCGCAGCGTCATAACCGCCGAAAAGCCGGCTCAGGCCCTGGCCCCAGGCGGTTTCGATATACATCCGACACAGGCCCGTCGCCGCCTGGATCAGAAATGAAAGGATCAGCAAAAAGTGGGACAGGCGCTGCAGCGGCGTGAAACGCAGGATGCGCAGATTATTCACGATTCGGCTTCTCCTTTTTTACCAACAGCTCCCGGACACCCCACAGGATTGTATGGGGCAAAAAGACCACGAAGGTGACCCCTGCAATTCCGATCATGATCCAGAAGACATAAAAAAGAACGGGAAACGTTTCCAGGGTGGCGATCCGGGCCGGATTCGGTTCGTGAACCACATAGGCGGCATACGAGGCGTTTGCGCCCGGATGGCATTTGGAGCAGACATAGGCATGCCGACGGATCGGATTCATCGGAGAAAAATAGTGCTCGATGCTGGCGATCGGCTCGGTTCCGTGGCACTGACGGCAGGTCAGATTCGCGCGCACCGTGTGGATATCCTTCGTCTGGCCGGGATGGCATGTTTCGCAGCGGAGCCAACGGTAGAAGCGAAGTCCCTGGTGAGAATCGGCAAGCCGGGTCCGTACCCGCACCCGGGCAGCGGAGGGGCTGTATGGCATGAGCCCTTTGCGCAGTCCCGGAATTTCCACCAGGGCCTGTTGTCTTCGGGGCCTCACCTCGTACTGCTCGTAATAGCCGGTGCTGGCCTCCCGATCGCGGTAGCGGCGGATTGCCGAGGAGACTTCCTCCTGGCCGGCAGTGGGCGGCGGCAACAGCATGGAAAACACCAGCGCCGCAGACAGCCAGCATCGTCGCCCCGTGCCGGAAATGTTTACCTTCATTTCCCTGCTCCGCTATCGACTGTAGTGATACGGGATCGGTTCGATCTGTCGTCCCGCCGGCCTCGGCAGCACCGCAAGCTTCTCCCATTGCGCCTGCAGCTCCTTGAGATCTTCGTCTTTGTGCTTGTGACAGGTCTGACACGAGTTGGGAATGTTCGGATTTCTCAGGGTGTCCTGGGGAAGCAGCGTGACGAAGACGTGGCTTCGGATGTCCCCGGACTCGGCGCTTTTGGCGATTCTCGGCATGTGGCAGCCGAGGCAGTTGGCAAACGAATGGATCGAGTGGGCCATATTGTTGTTCACCTGCACATGGCACTCGAAACACTGGCTCGACCCGGCTGACCGGGTCTGCGAGCGGGTGGGAGGAACCCCGAGACGGTGCACGTAGTGACAGGATGTGCAGGTAACCCCTTCGGTATAGTGCTGCGACTGGACCCAGTCGATATACTGCTGATGGTGGCCTTTGGAAAATTCGTTGGCATAGACGTGTTTGACGTCTCCGGCCTCGTATGTGGTCGACCGGTAATAGGCCTCCAGGGATTTTCCCGGCTCATAGCCCACCGGCCAGCCGGCTCCCTTGACCTGGGTGGCTTTGCCGCGGTTGTGGCAGGATCCGCAGATCTGAACGGCCACCCCCATTGTCAGTTTGGCCGGATTGACGATGGTCTGGCGTTTTTCGAAAACGGCGGTCTTGGGCAGGGCGGCATGCCAGGAGCCTTTCCCATGGCAGGCTTCACAGGCGACGCCTGTTTCGGAAAAGGTCTGCTTCTCCAAATCGGCGCCGGTGGCGTGGCAGCCCCCGCATTTTAAAAGCCATGGCCGCTCCTGCCAGTCGTTTTCATGATAGTTGACCCAGCGGTGGGTCTCGGCGTTGTATTGAATGGGTGAAATAAAGAGCGTGCCGTCTTTTTCGACCAGGTAGCGCTGCTTCCACTGGCTGCCGATCGTGTAAAGGATTTCTTCTTTTTTCGGCACATAAATCTCATCTGCCGGAACCTTGAGCGCGTCGCCCAATTTCGCAAGGTCTTCGCGGATGGTCTTTTCGTCGATCGGAACGATGATGGCATCCTCGTTTTTCTTCGCGTCCTGGAGCATTCGGCTGTGCAGGGTCATCTGCCAGGAGTCGAAATGCTCCAGGTGGCACTGCTTGCAGGTGTCCGATCCGACAAACTTCTGAGGCTGCTTCAATACCGACTCCAGATCGACCGCAGGCTCCTGGGAACATGACAGAAAAGCGGTGCCCGCAAACAGAATACCGATCAGGATCACTGCTTTCGTCTCCATGGCGCACTCCTTCTATGGAATGATGGCATGCATTGAACCAAGCGGATGTCTACTTTTTATGGTGTAAGAGCTGCGCAGAAAGCGAGCAGCGCTGGAATATCGAAAGGAACCCTTTGAACCGGGACGGTTGCAACACGAGAAATTTTGGAAGCATAACTTTTTTACCTGAAAGGAGCCGAAAGCGCCAATAGGGTCAAACCCTACTTTTTTGATAGAGATTTAGGGTGGATTCCAATTCGCCTGAAACTTTGGCAAACCGGGTAACAATGACCCGCATTGGGGTGCCTGCGTGGGTAGATTGTATCCGTCCGGCAAGCCCAAAAAGAGAGCCGGGCTGCGTCCAACCTGCCTCAAAAAATTTAATTCTTTTTATTTCAACAAGATAGGCTTGTCACCGTCTATGCCGGTATGAAGATTGCTGTCACAATGTGGTACAAACGCGGGTGAAGCCGGGCAAGATGATCTTCTGCCGCCGGGCCGTGAAAAGTCTCGTTCGCAGGAATGCCCGGTAAACCTTCGGACGAATCACTTCCGGTGCGTACGAATTTTTTCCTTCCGCGCCGGCAAAAGGGAAAGGAAGACCATCATGAACGGACTGGGCTGCGGTTCCGGCTTGAGAGCCGTTGCAAGAAGAGGCCGCCCGTTGCGGCCTGGAAAGGAGATATCCATGACAAGGGACGCGGAAAATAGAAAAGAAAACCGGTTTAGCTGCAGCTGCCGGGCAAGGCATTCGATTTTTGGCCAGTCCGTTTTCCATGACTCGCAAATCGTCGATTTCAGCGATTCGGGAATGCGGCTCAAATCGAGTATACCTGGGACGGTCGGATCCACCGTGCTGGTCCAGGCGACCCCACAGCCGGCGGACGTTCAAGCAAGGTCCGGTTTTCGCTGTCCCACCAACCGTTCCATCGGCATTGGAGAGGTCCGCTGGTGCGAAAGGCTGGAACATGGAGCAGGAGCAGGGAAATACCGCCTTGGGGTAAAGCTGCATTCTTTCTGAGTTTGGCGGCAGTATATAGCCTTAAACAACGGCGCCTAATCGCAGACGATCCGGATCCTGTCTTTTTCCTTGGCGCGGTATAGGTGTTCGGCGGCCTCCTTGCTCAGTCCGTGAAAAATTGTCGTGGCGGG
>CBFCZJ010000282.1:0-5313 GCA_965602445.1 uncultured Desulfobacterales bacterium
TATCAACGTCGATTTTTTTGAAAACCTGACCGGGGATATCGCACCGCCCGCCCAGGCGGGGGTAGAGGAGATCGGCGCCCGGATCGCAAAACTTCGACAGAAAAAAGGACTTTCCTTAGAGGAGCTGTCTCACATGACCGGTTTTGCCGTGGATCTTCTCTCCGACATCGAACAGCAGAAGGTCCAGCCCCAGCTCGGCACGGTCATCAAGCTGTCCAAAGCCCTGGACAGCGCCTTCGGCCGCCTGGTGTCCGGCACCGGAGACCGGCTGTACTCGGTAACCCGCAGAAGCGAAAGAAAGATCGTTTCCCGGTCCACCGCGAGCTCGGGCGCCAAGCAGCTGTATACCTACATGGCCCTTGCCCCGGAAGTGAAAGGCCGCCACATGGAGGCGCTCATCGTACAGTTGGAGGAAAATCCGGAGCAGGAGATGTCCGTCCACGACGGCGAAGAGTTCATTTTCGTGCTGGACGGAACCGCGCTGCTGAAAATCGGAGACGACACCTTCGAACTGGAGCCCGGAGACAGCGTCTACTACCTGTCCACCACCCCTCACATGATCGCCTCCAAGGAGGGCAGAACGACCATACTGGCGGTACTCTACGAAGGGTAGATGGTTTCAGGGCCGCACGGGAATGCGGCTCTGAAACCATCTACTTAGCGTGGATAAGCTAATCCTCATTGTATCTTATCCAGCAGGCCTCTTCGACCCTTCTCAGAACCAGAACAGCACCCGGCAAAGCTGGGCCGGGCCGAGGACTGCTTTTCCTGACAGCCGCAGCACCGGCTCCCGGTTTTCGGCCAGCAGCCGCCGCAGTTCGGTGGTGAGCACCCGCATCGTATCGTAGGCGGTCAGATCGATTTCGCCCCGCCGGAGACGAATGGGCCGGCCGTGGCCGGGAGGAATCGGAATCTTTCGGCCGGCAGCCAGATACCGGGCGGACTTCAATCGCCCTTTTTCGAACGCTGCCAGATGCCGCCGTGCTTCGTCTTCCGAGGCCGGCCGCCAGACGAGGACCGACTCGGCGAGCAAGGCAAACCACCGGGCTCGGCGAAGCATCCGACCTGTATGGCGAAGCGTCGACTCCAGCCTGCCGGCGACCGCCGCAGGGGTCCAAGTGGCCTCCTCTGGCTCCGGTTTGTGCGAATCCTCTTCATTTTCTTCGGTTTTTTCGGCCGCCTTTGCCGCTTCGGCCTTTTTTTTCTCCTTCCACAATCGCCTGGCGATCATTCCCAATTCATTGCGGGCCCGCACCGAAGGGGCTCCGTGTCCGTTCCGGCTCCCAAAAAGCCGGACGCCCTCGGCAAAGATGTCGGCATCGGGGACGCGATTTGGGTAGACGACAAGCGAATCGCAAATCGTCTCCGGGCTCGGCGGGATTTCACAGATCCGGCCTGTCGCTGACAGCGCGGCTGCTATTCTCCGGTCCGGCAAAGGTCCGATGGGATAAGCATCGTCTGAAGCCGGGCAAAAACTGGAAAAATCGCGGGATGCAAACCAAAGCCTGCGGTTTTCGGATCGCAACGCCCGATTATACGGCGGCAGGAACCGATGAATATCTTCGACTTCGACCAGGGCGGCCTCCAGGGCCGATCCGGTTTCAGAGGATTCCAGGACCCGCGCCTGGGTAAGCATCTCCAAAATGTGTTCGGGATGACGGGCCCGGGGCCGGAAATAGCTCGCTACCCGCCGCCGCAGTGATGCTGCTTTTCCCACGTAGAGCAGATCCCCGCTCTCCCGGGCCATTCGATAGACCCCGGGCCGATCCGGGAGGCGGCCGATCTGCATCGGATCCATGGGAAAGCGGCGGGGGGAAGGAAGCACAGGCGTTGCTTCCAGCCAGGCCAGCAGTTCCGGCCAGGTGTTCACCCCGGCATGGTCGGCCAGCAGCCCGCAAAGATGAAACCATATCCAGGCCGTGGCTGCGACATGCCCGGCGCAGCGCCGCTGTGCGCCGACCCCGTAGTCGAAATATCCGGCAACTGCCCGAAGCCCTTTGCGGGGCAGGTCGGGCATCAGGCGGCGCACCACTTCATGGGTGCACGTGATCTGAAAGGGAAACGGCCCGTCCGGATCCGCTTCCCGGTGCAGGCGCGATAAAAGCGGCTGTTCGAACCGGGCATAATGAATTACTGTGGGAATCGGACCGGCGCCGAGATCCTTGACCATGCGGTGCCAGGCATCGCCGGGTTCAAAACCAGCCTCAGCTTCTTCGGCACCGATGCCGGTGATCCGCTGCACCGAAGGGGGAATCGATCCCCCGGCCGGAAGCCGCAGTCGAAGGGCGGCGACCTGTTCGGGCACGACGGCCCGTGCGTTTTTCGCAGAGGTGCTCAGCCAGCCGATCTCCAGCAAATGCCCCCCGGCCGAGGCCGCACCGGTGGCCTGACAGTCGACGATCAGCACGGGCAGGTCAGATAGGAGGGTCATGAGTACATAAAAATACAAGAAAAATACGAAATACGAAACAAATTCGAATGACCGAAATTCAAAATGCCACTGAAAAAAATTCCCCCTGACTCCTGCCCCATGGGGCAGACCATCTTTTTTTAAACTATTTCAGAGATCGGGTAGGTTCTTAGCCAAAGTGCCGCCGCAGGAAAATTCACAGCTTACCGTAAGCCTCTTTCAACTGCTCCACCTTCTCCGCAAAATGCTCGATGGCCGCCTCCACCGGGGCCGGGGTGCGCATGTCGACGCCGGCGGCGGAAAGTTCGTCTAAGGGGAACATGCTGCCGCCCAGCTTCAGAAACGACAGGTACCGGTCCCGGGCCGAGGGGCCTTCGTCGATCACCTGGCGTGCCAGGGCAATGGCCGCCGAAATGCCGGTGGCATACTTGTAGACGTAAAATGCGTGATAAAAGTGGGGAATCCGGAGGCATTCCAGGCAAAGAACGTCGTCGATCGCCATGGCGTCTCCGAAGTAGGCATCCAAAAGCTCCCGATAGACGCCGGTCAGGGTCTCCAGGGTGAGCGGGTCGTTTTTTTCGGCGATCTCGTGGGTGGTCTTTTCAAACTCGGCAAACATGGTCTGCCGAAATAAGGTGGCCCGGATATTGTCGATCTCCCGGTTGATGATGTAAGCCTGCATGGCCGGATCGTCTGCGAACCGGTCCAGAAGATGGCTGCCCAGCAGAATCTCGTTGAAGGTGGAGGCCACCTCGGCCACGAAGATCGTGTAATCGTGGTCCACGTATGGCTGGTGCTTTCGGGAGTAGTAGGAGTGCATGGAGTGGCCGGCCTCGTGGACCAGGGTGTAGAGGCTGTTGATGTTTTCGTCTTCGTAGTTGAGCAGGATGTACGGCGGCGAATCGTAGCAGCCCGCCGAGTAGGCGCCGCTTCGCTTTCCGCGGTTTTCGTATCGGTCGACCCACCCGCCGAAAAGCCCCTCTTTCAGCGTCCGGGTGTAGTCTTCGCCCAGGGGGGCCAGGGCGGAGATCGCGGTTTCAGCCGCCTCTTCGTAAGACATCGAAAAGGGAATATCTTTTACGATGGGCACATAGGTGTCATAAAAATGAAGCTCATCGATCCCCAGCGCCTCTTTTCTGAACCGCAGGTAGTCGAAAAGGGGGGCGGTGTGCTTCCGCACCGTGGCCACCAGGTTGTCGTAGACCGACTCGGGCACGTCGTCTGAAAAGAGCGCCGCCTTGCGGCAGGTGTCGAAGTTCCGAACCCGGCTGTAAAAGACATCTTTTTTCACAGAGTGGGAAAAGATGGCCGCCAGGGTATGCTTGTGATCTTCATACTCTCGGTAGTACTGGAAATAAGCGTTTTTCCGCACACGCCGGTCGGGGCTGTTCAACAATGTGATGAAGTTTCCGTGGCTCAGCTCGAGTTCGTCTCCCTTTTCGTCCTCCACGCTTCCAAACCGAAGGTCCACGTTGTCGAGCTGGCCGAAGGCGCTCGAGGCGGTCTGGGCCATCTCCTGGGACATGGCCAAAATTTGTTCCACTTTTTCTTCATGGGTGTGGGGTTTGGTCCGCCGTATTTTCTGTAGAAAAAACCGATAGGGCTTCAGGCTTTCTTCGGCAAGGTAGCCTTCCATGGCTTCGTCCGGGATTCGATGGATCTCGGGGGTAATAAAGCTTGACCGTTCGGCGGCCCGGGTGTGAAGGCCAACCACCCGTTGGAGCAGGCCCTGGTACCGGTCCTTTGACTTGTCCTCATCGCTTTTCAGGTGGGCAAAGGTGTAAAGACGCTCCAACTTCCGGGAAACGGTCAGGTCGAACTCGATGGCCGCCTTCAGGGTTTGCGCCGATTCACCGACTTTGCCGCGAAACTTGTCGTATCCATCCAGCTCCGCCTCGGTTTCTGCAAACAGCGCTTCCCATGTTTCCTCGGTATCGAACAGCGGGGACAGATCCCACCGGTCTTCGGCAGCAATGTCTTTTCTCTCCGGTACTTTCCTGGGGGCCATTCTTTATCCCTTTCTTTTTTCAAACGACACAAAGATCGGTGCGTTGTTCAGGCGCCGACAAAACAAGTCTGCTTTCAATCAGCAGAAAAATAATCAGAGAAAGCAGGAAGGCAACAGATTTCCGGATTCCGGGTCCCACCCCGCTACGCGGGATTCGTCCGGACGACGGTTTTTGAATTTTCTGACGGGGTCTTGCAGGCGGAAATCGTAACCGGAGGATCTGCGACAGGCTTTGGGCGACCGGAGGCGTAGATGGCGAAAAAAGCCGTTTCAGGGGTTTGGATTCGGTTCGAGGGCAAGGCGTCCTGCGGATTGAAAGCGGAGCGTACTCAACGTACGTGAGCATTTCAATCCGCAGGATAACGCAGCCATCGGGCCGAAGACGAATTCCTGAAACGGCTTTTTAGTTGCGGCCCCACTCGCGATTGCGCAGCTCCACCCTCCGGATCTTTCCGCTCACGGTCTTGGGCAGGGCGTCGACAAAATCGATCTTCCGGGGATACTTGTAGGGAGCGGTCACGTTCTTGACGTGCTCCTGCAGCTCTTTGGCCAAGGCGTCTTCCGGGGTGTATCCGGACGCCAGGACCACAAAGGCCTTGACGACCTCTCCCCGGGTGCCGTCCGGGCTGGAAACCACTGCCGCTTCGGCCACGGCCGGGTGCTCGATCAGGGCGCTTTCCACTTCGAAGGGCCCGATCCGGTAGCCGGAGGTCAGGATGACATCGTCGGCCCGACCCACGGACCAAAAGTAGCCGTCTTCGTCTCGAAAGGCCCGGTCGCCGGTGAGATACCAGCCGTCCCGGATGGTGGCCGCCGTCTTTTCCGGGTCCTTCCAGTACCCGGCAAAGAGGCCCACGCGGCACCACAGTAGGGGACGTCTATTCTTTTATAACTT
>CBFCZJ010000283.1:0-5299 GCA_965602445.1 uncultured Desulfobacterales bacterium
GCGCTGCAGGTAATCGAGATTGCGATCGCCTCCATTCCCGAGGATCTTCGCCGTGCTCGGGTGGCACGGGTCAACCTGACGGTGGGAAAGCTGTCGGCGGTGGTGAGCGAAAGCCTCAGATTCTGTTTCGAGGTCGCCTCGAGGGACACCCCTCTTGAAGGAGCCGAGTTGGCCATCGAAGAGATTGACGTGGCGGCTCGCTGCAACGCCTGCGACCACCAGTGGACCATTGAAGAGCCCGCCTTTTCCTGTCCCCGTTGCCATAGCGGGAACATCACCCTGGTTTCCGGCAGGGAACTGGACATTCGATCCATTGAAATCGAAGACGAAGCCAATGACACAACAGATGCCCAACAACCCGACCGCGGCCGCAGCTTCTGATTTGCGAACTCGTCTCCACCACAAGGAAGGCCGCCCAGGCCATCACTCCCACCCGCATTCCCGGGGAGGGGCGCCGGAGGAGACCCGTCACCGCGCCACCCGGGAAATCAAAGTGGTCCGCCGGGTTCTGGACGCCAACGACATCATGGCGGATCAGAACCGGAAGCTGTTCTCCGAAAAGAAGGTCTTCGTGCTGAACATGATGAGCAGCCCGGGATCGGGGAAGACCACCACCTTGATCAAGACCCTGGGAAAGCTGATGACCGGTCTTCGCTGCGCCGTGATCGTGGGCGACATCTGCTCCACCTACGACGCCGACCAGCTCTCGGTGACCGGGGCTCCGGTGGTGCAGATCAACACCGACGAGTTCGGCGGAGACTGCCATCTGGCCGCCCATGTCGTGGCCAGGGCCCTTGCTGACATCGACCTGGACGAGATCGATTTTCTGGTGGTGGAAAACGTGGGAAACCTCGTCTGCCCGGCCGAGTTCGACATGGGCGAAGATGCCCGGGTCGTGGTTCTCAGCGTCGCCGAAGGAGAGGACAAGCCGATCAAATACCCCCTCATGTTCCGGCAGTGCGATGCTGCGCTGCTCAACAAGGTCGACTTGCTTCCCTATCTCGATTACGACAGAGACCTCGCCGTGAGCAACATCAGGCAGATTCACCCCCAGATGCCGGTCTTTTCCGTGTCGGCCAAAACCGGCGAGGGTTTCGACCCCTGGTTGGAATGGCTCAAAGGCCGGATCAAGGAAAAACTGGGGTGATGGACAAGAACCTGGAAAAACAATTCCGGGCCATCGTCGGTGCCGATCACTTCACCGACGCGCAGGAGGATCTCCTCTGCTACGCCTTTGATGCCACCCGGGAGCAGTACCTCCCCGAAGCCGTCCTTTTTCCCGGAAACGTGCAGGAAGTGTCCGCTGTGCTGCGCCTGGCCAACGCCCGGGGGGTCCCCGTGGTGCCCAGGGGGGCGGGATCGGGGTTTACCGGAGGGTCCCTTCCCTTGAAAGGCGGCCTGGTGATGGCCATGAACCGCTTCGATCGAATCCGCCTCATCGATACGGACAATCTGGTGGCGGAAGTGGAGCCTGCGGTGGTCACCGCCAAATTCCAGGACGCCGTGGAAAAAGTCGGGCTGTTTTATCCGCCGGATCCCGCCAGCTACACCTTTTCCACCCTCGGAGGCAACATCGCTGAAAACGCCGGGGGCATGCGTGCGGTCAAATACGGGGTGACCAAGGACTACGTCCGCGGCCTGGAGGTGGTGCTTGCCTCCGGAGAAGTCGTGCACACCGGTTCGGCCTGTGCCAAGGACGTGGTCGGCTACGATCTGACAACGCTTTTCGTGGGCAGTGAAGGGACCCTGGGGGTTGTCACCAAAGCCATTTTGCGGCTGCTGCCCCTGCCCGAAGCCAAACAGACCCTGAGCGCCTCCTTTTCCGAAATGGGGGCGGCAGCGCGCACCGTAGCGGAGATCATCGGCCGGGGCATCGTCCCTGCCACCCTCGAATTTTTAGACGGGGCCTCCCTGAGGGCCGTAGAAAAGCACTTCGGGATGGGACTGCCTACAGACGCCGAGGCGTTTCTCTTGATCGAGGTGGATGGAGATCAGGCCGGCCTCGATCGATCGCTGAACCGCGTGCGCAGCGTCTGTGAAAAAAACGGCGCTTTGGAGGTGAAGGTCGCCCGGCAAAAAGCGGAACAGGACGAACTTTGGCGGGCCCGCAGAGCGGTCTCGCCGGCCCTTCGGGCCATCAGCCACTACCGCATGAACGAAGACATCGTCGTTCCCCGGTCGAAAATCCCCGAGATGATCCAAAGGATTCAGCAAACCGCAGAAAAATACGGCATTCCCATCATCAGCTTCGGCCACGCCGGAGACGGCAATATCCACGTCAATGTCATGGCCGGACCGGCCGGCGAGGCCGATCTACCCAAAATGAAAAAGGCGGTGGTCGAAATCTTCGAGGCCACCGTGGCTCTGGACGGCCGCATCTCCGGCGAGCACGGCATCGGCCTGGCCAAACAACCCTACATCGGCATGAACCTGGACGCCCCCACCCTGGCCCTGTGCCGCCTGCTGAAAAAAACCCTCGATCCGAACAACATCCTCAACCCCGGAAAGATGTTTCCTTCAGAGCGCGAGGCGCTCTGAAGGAAACATCTTTCCGGGGTATGGATTGTCAGAGAGATTTTTCCGGGAGCTGGGAAATTGTCTGAGAATCAAGGCCCTGTTCGGTTTTACGGCCGCTTGGCTCCGAGTTTTTCCCGGTTGTAGGGGAAATTTCCAGCGGCCCAATTCAGCTCCTTCGTTGGGGTGATAATTCCGGAGAATTTTAGTCCTTTCCTGATCCAATCAGGAAAGGACTTCGACGCCGTAATCGGAAAATCGGCGGTCGGCGGTAGCTACCGGAATATTTCGGATCAGGGCCGTTGAGATGATGAACCGGTCGCAGGGGTCTTTGTGAACCGGCGGAAGGTCGACCGCTTTCATGCAGATTTCCAGGTCGAGATCGATGACATCGATTTGATGATGTCGGATGATTTCACTGATCCACTCTTGGGGTGGAATCGGAAGATGGAGCTTTCCGGTCCTGTGTTTGAGCGCGATTTCAAAACTGGAAGCCGCACTGATGAACAACGTCGGCGCCGCTTCGATGCGACCCAGCGTCTCATCGGAAATTTTTGATTGATCGTGGGCCAGCCACAACAGGGCACAGGTGTCGAGCAGCATCACTCGATTTCCCCCCACTCTTGCTCCGAAAGGCCTTCCACCGGATCATAGGCGATCCCGATTTTGCTCAAGGTCGGATGATAGGCCAATCGACTGGGTCTTTTGTAGGGAATCATTTCCGCCACCGGTTTTCCGTTTCGGCAGATCAAAAACGTCTTTCCCGTTTTTTCGATCTCCATGAGCACGGCCGAAAGTTTTGTCTTGGCTTCGTGGACATTGAGCTTCTCCATTTTACAATCCTCCACCACCTCTTTTTAGTCTGATTAGTTTAGTCCACTTATCCCGCTGTGTCAACCAAACCGAGGCAGGCATATTCAGAACAAAATGCCTGATCCGGAAGTGCTGCTACCGGATCAGGCTTCAGGTTTTTCTTTAAAAATCCCATCTCTTAAAATAAAATCGGGGGCAGCGCGTCCTTGGCGCTGCCCTCCGATTTTATTTTAGGTGGACCTGCTGAGCCGTGAGGATATTGGGAAGCTGGCGGATCTCTTCGAGCACCGCCTCACCGGCCGGACTGTCGATGTTGACCATGCAAAGGGCACGATCCCCCCGGCGGCCGAGCTGGAAGCGGCCGATGTTGATCTGATGCCGCCCCAATACAGTCCCCACGTTGCCGATGACACCGGGCCGATCGACGTTCTGGATCACAATCATGGAGCCTTCGGGGATGGCGTCCATATAAATCTTTCCGAGCCGCACGATCCGGGGATATTTTCCTTCGAACAGCGAGGCCCAGATCTGGTCCGGGCCCTCCTCGACCCCTTCCAGCTGGACCTTGATCACTGCGGGAAAGTCGTCCTGGCCTTTGTGATTGACCGTCTCCTTTACGTGGATCCCCTTGTCCCGGGCAATGGCCGGAGCGCTGACATAGTTGACCGGGGTGTCGGTGTAGGCCCCGAGCAGCCCCTTGAGCACGGCATGGGTCAAGGGTCGGGTATCAAACTCGGCCAGACCGCGGGCATAGGTGATGGCCACGTCGTGAACGTTTCTCACCAGCTGGCCCATGAGGGAACCCATCTTTTCGGCCAGGTTCAGGTGGGGCTGGAGCCGCTCCATGACTTCCATGGAAACCGATGGGAAATTGACCGCATTGGTGATGACCCCGTCGAGCAGATAGGCGGCGATTTGGTGGGCGATCATTTCTGCGACCTTGGACTGGGCTTCGCCGGTGCTCGCCCCGAGATGGGGGGTTAAAATCACCTTTGGATGAGACAGAATCGGCAGGTCGGCATCCGGCGGTTCGGAAGGAAAGACATCCAAAGCCGCGCCGGCCAGATGTCCGCTTTCCAGGGCGTCGTAAAGCGCGCCCAGGTCGACCACCTCTCCCCGGCTGCAGTTGATCAGCCGGGCCCCGGGCTTCATCTGTTGGATCGTTTCCGCATTGATCAGGTTCATGGTCTCCTTGAGGCGGGGGATGTGAAGGGTGATAAAATCGGCCCGTTCCAGGAGCTCTTCCAGGGAAACCAGCTCCACTTCAAGTCCGGCGGCAGCCTCTTTGCTGACGTAAGGGTCGGCGGCGATCAACTTCATTTTCAATCCCCGGGCGCGGTCGGCCACCACCCTGCCGATATGGCCCAGCCCGATGATCCCCAGGGTTTTTCCGGAAATCTCCACCCCGGAAAGCTGCTTTTTTTCCCAGCGCCCCTGCCGCAGCGAAGCCGTGGCCTGGGGAATGTTGCGCGCCAGCGCCAGCATCATGGAAACGGCGTGCTCGGCGGTGGTGACCGTGTTGCCTCCCGGAGCATTCATCACGACGACCCCTCGATGGGTGGCCGCGGCCACGTCGATGTTGTCGACGCCGACGCCGGCGCGGCCGATCACCTTCAGGTTGTCGGCTCGATCGAGCACCTTGTCGGTGATCTTGGATCCACTGCGCACGGCCAACCCGTGAAGGTCTCCCACAATTTGGGCCAGCTTTTCAGGTTTCCCGCGCTCCTTGTCGTTGTCGACCACCACTTCGATCTGCCCGGTCGCTTCGAGAATTTCTTTGGCCACCGGCGCCATGCCGTCCCGAATCATCACCTTGTACATGAGACTCTCCTTTGCCCGATTATGCAAATGACAAAAACAGTTTCAGATAATCTTTCCGATAGCTTATGTGAAACTAGGCCAAAATGGCATAGTTTTACCCTTGATCAAACTAACCGCCCCGGCGGTCAGCGGCGGCGCTCGTATGAAACTT
>CBFCZJ010000284.1:0-5287 GCA_965602445.1 uncultured Desulfobacterales bacterium
GGCTGAGACTCCGACAAAAGTTTCACGGTTGATCAAACTGGTCGGCTCAGGCCAAAAAAATTCCTATAGAATTCCTTCCGGCAAACCCTGAACCCTGAACCCCGAACCCTGAACCCCACGCCAGCGGCGAAGCTCCTATCAAGCATATAATTGTGCATAGGCCCGAAATTTTTTGCCTGATCTCACCCCACGCGTTTTACAGGGCAGAAGCCTCTGGGAGAGGTTCGGCAGCGGGTTTAGGCGGCCTTCTCAGCGTCAGGGAGGCTGGAATCATCAAAAAGAGCAGAAGCGCCATGATCTGCCAGGCAGGGGTGTATGATCGGAAAGAATCATAGGCCATGCCGGTGAGCACCGGCCCGGTCATGGAGCCTAAGACCATCACGGCCATGATGAGCCCTTGCACCGACCCGAAGGCCTTTCGACCGAAGTAGCTGGCCTGCAGGACCAGTCGAAGGGTGATGATCCCCCCGAATCCGGGGCCGAAGGCGGCGACGAACATCATCGCCTTCCAGAAGGAATCCGCCCAGATCAGCAGCAGGCAGCCGGATGCCTGCAGTACAAGGCCGAACGCGAGCAGTTTTCTGCCTGCGATCCGGTTGTTCAGCCAGCCGAGGCCGAACCTTCCCAGGACGCTGACGACGATGAGCAGAGAGGCGATCAGGCTCGACTTTCCCCGGTCCATTTCGACGCTCAAAAAATAGGGCATGATATGGACCGTTACACTGTGCATGGCCCCTCCGGAGACGGTTACGATCGCGGTCAGTGTCCAGAAGGCACGGGTTTTCAGCGCCTCGGAAAGCGTGAACCCTTCTGCGGGCGGTGTCGAGCCGCGGGAGGCGCCTTGAGTTGACGCGATAGGGGAATCCCCGTCCGGGAGCAGGTTCATCGTCTCGGGCCGCTGCCGGACGAGGCACGCGCAGGGGAGGGTGACCACCCAGAAGCCGGCCCCGATGACCACCGATGCCGTCCGCCAGCCGTAGGTTTCGATGAGCAGGTTGACCCCATAGATCAGCATGCCGCCCAGGCCGATCGAGGCCGACAGGATGCCCAGGGCCATGGATCTTTTTTTGACGAACCAGTTGGCGGTCGCGGTCCAGCCCGGTATGGGCAGGAGCAGGCTGATCCCGATGGAGAGAAAGATGAAGGTGAAATAAAAGCCCCAAAGAGAATCGATGCGGCTGAAAAGGATAAATCCCGCACCGCTTAGAATGGCCCCGGCGATCAGCAGACGCCTCGAACCGTACCGGTCTGCGGCAAACCCGACGATCGGAGAGGCCAGTCCGCCCTCGATGCTCCGGAGGGCGGCGGCGATAGAGGTGGCCGTGTAGGACCAGCCGAACTCCTGGATGACGGGGTTGAAAAAGGCGGTGAAGCTATAAAAAAAGGTTCCCGCGCTCCATAGGTGAATGACGCTTGTCGCCGCAACGATCCACCAGCCGTAAAATACTTTTCGCATAAAGATAGTCCTGCAAGGGGCTGTGAAAGGGTGACACGATACTTTTTTCGCCCCTTTGAGTCAACTGGGTCGATCTGGCCGGATCGATCCTGGAATCCGCCGGTTCGGCCTGCACCTAGTAAGAAGAATCCGTTCGGCTCGGCGCCGCAGGAACCCAGGAAATCAGCGCGGTTTGGCCATTGATAGTTGACAGTTTGCTTATAGGTGGGTAAAATTTTAAAAAATTGTCGCCATTGCCAGTCGCTGGGAACCTCCGACAGAAAGGACCGTCAAATGGCCGTTGAAGTGCTCATCCGGCGGAAATTCATCGAGGAAAAAGCCAAGGAATTGGCGCCGCTGATCGTCAAGCTCCGGTCTCTGGCCCGGTCCCGACCAGGATTTATTTCAAGCGAATCGTTGAAATGCATCGAGCCCGCCGAAGACAACGATTATCTGATCCGAAGCACCTGGAACTCCGTCGAGGACTGGAAGCGCTGGCTCCACAGCGAGGAAAGATCGGCCATTCAGCAGAAGATCGATGCCATCAGCGGGGTGAAAACCGAATATTGGATTTACCAGCCCCTGGTCGGCGGCATTTTCGACAAATAAAGACGTGAATCGTTTCTGCTTGTGGAACGAAACCGCCGGTTGCGGAACGTTGGGCCTGCCCGCCCCGGAGCAGGCCCCGGAATGTCTACTCCTGCCTTGTGTTTTTTCCCTCTTGCCCGTTCAGGAATCAGGCCATGACCGATGATCAGACCATTTTCAACGTCGCCTTGGTCGGCGGCGGCGACTTTTGCAAAGACGTGCTTCGCAAGACGACGAGCAATTTCAGCCAGGAGGACATCCAGGCCCGGTTCTGTGCCGTGGTCGATCCGGATCGGCAAGCCCCGGGCATGGTCCTGGCCCGGAAGCTGGGGCTGAAAACATTTTCCGACTACAGGGAGCTGTTCGACCCCCGGCACGGCATCGGATTGATCATCGTCACCGTGCCCGGAGATTCTTTTTTCGTCGACATCCTCCGTGCGCGGCCAGAGCACATCCGCCTTCTTGCATACGACGTGTTTCTCATGATGTGGCGGGCCATTACGGTGGAAGAAGAGCGGCTGCGAAAAAGAAACAAAGAATTCGAGATGATTTTCAACGGGATCCAGGATTTCCTCCTGGTCATCTCCCCGGACATGACCATCGACGATGTCAACCAGTCTTTTTTAGACCAGATGGGATACACCGCAGACGAGGTGATCGGCCGCAAATGCTATGAAGTCTTCCAGGCGGCCAACCGGGGCTGCAAGGGAAAGGCCGTGGAGTGCCCCCTGTACGAGTCGGTGCGGACAAAGGCGGTGACCACCCGGTTGATGACCCGGGTCAACCGCCAGATGAAAATCCGCTATATCGAAGTGGCGATCCATCCGATTTTTGAAAAAGACGGGCGAATTTCCAAATTCATCGAGATCAGCCGCGACATCACCGAACGGCGAAAGGAAGAAGAGGAACTTACCCGGCGGCTGGAAAAAATGGTGGAGGACCGGACCCGGCAGCTTCGGGAGACCCACGCAAAGCTGATTCACCAGGATAAGATGGCGTCTTTGGGAAAGCTCTCGGCATCGGTGGTCCACGAAATCAACAACCCGATCGCCGGTATTTTGAACCTCATTCTTCTGATCAGACGGATTTCCGCCGAAGACGGCGTCGTCGGGGAAAATCTCGATCAGTTTTCCGATTATCTGGCCTTGATGGAGACCGAAACCCGGCGGGTGAGCCGGATCGTCTCCAACCTGCTGGCGTTTTCCCGCCAGGCAAAAATCGAGCTCAACCCGGTCGACATCCCCCGGCTGGTCGAAAAAACCGTGATCATCAACCAGAACCTGCTCAAGATCAACGGCATCCGGGTGGAAAAGAAGCTGGCGCCGGACCTGCCCCGGCCGGTGGGCTCCGAAGACCAGCTCCAGCAGGTGTTCATGAACATCGTCTCCAACGCCGCAGAGGCCATGGAGGCAACGCCCGAGGCGGTCCTGACCATCGAAGCCGCGCACACAAACGACGACGGAAAGGTGCGCATTTGCTTTAAGGACAACGGGGTGGGGATCCCCGAAGAAAACCTGTCTCACCTGTTCGAACCGTTTTTTACCACCAAGAAAAAGGGCAAGGGGGTCGGGCTCGGGCTTTCCGTGGCCTACGGCATCATCGAGGAGCACGGCGGACAGATTTCCGTGACGTCCCGGCCCGGGGAAGGAACCACCTTTGTCATCGATCTTCCGGTGAGCGGGAAAACCGAAGACGCCGGATAAGTGGAGGCGCCAATGAGCGGCACACAGATTCTGATCGTAGACGACGAACGCATTATGCGGGATTCTCTTGCCGGCTGGCTGACCCGTGACGGACATGACGTGGAGACGGCCGCCAGCGGCGAAGAGGCCCTGGAGATCATCAAAAAAAAGCGGTTCGATATTCTGCTCGTCGATATCAAGATGGAGGGGATCAGCGGTCTGGAAGTCCTTCGCCAGGTCACCGAAAGCGACCCGGATGTGGCGGTGATCATGATCACCGCCTACGGCTCCATTTCCACGGCCATCGAGGCGATGAAAAACGGAGCAAGGGACTATCTGCTCAAACCCTTCGATCCCGAAGAGCTCGGGGTGCTGATCGAAAAGATCGTCGACGAACAGGCCCGATCCCGGGAAACCCTGTTTTTAAAAGAGGCTTACGAAGAGCGGACGCGGTTTGAAAGCATGATCGGCCAGTCGCGTTCCATGCAGTCGGTGTTCGATTTTATCCGGGACATCGCCCCGAGCGAGGCCACCATCCTGATCACCGGAGAGACCGGCACCGGAAAGGGCCTTGCCGCCAAGGCGATCCACTCCCAGAGCCCCAGATGCGACGGCCCCTTTGTGGTGGTCAATTGCGGGGCGATCCCCGAACACCTCATGGAAAGCGAACTGTTCGGCCACCAAAAGGGGGCATTCACCGATGCCAAGGAGACCAAAAAGGGGCGTCTGGAGCTTGCCCACGGCGGCACCCTTTTCCTGGACGAAATCGGCGAGATCGGCATGCGGATGCAGATCGATCTTCTCCGGGTGCTGGAAGACCGTGTTTTTTACCGGGTCGGCGGCACCCAGCCCATCGAGGCCGACTTCCGGGTCATTACGGCGACCAACCGGGACCTGGAGGCGGCCATCGCCAAGGAAGCCTTCCGGGAGGACCTGTTTTACCGGCTGAACGTCATTTCCTTTGCCATGCCGCCGCTGCGGGAGCGAAAAGAGGACATCCCCCTTCTGGTGGAGCATTTCCTTCACCGCTTTAGCCAGGAAACCAACCGTCCGGTCGACGGCATCAGCCGGGAGACCCTGGATGAAATGATGCTCTATGACTGGCCGGGAAACGTCAGGGAGCTTCAAAACGCCGTGGAGCGGGCGGTGGTGGTGGGAAAGAGACGAAAGATCCAGCCGGAGGATCTTCCTTTTTGCCTGGCGCCCGCGGGCTTGCCCACGGGAAGCGCCTTAAAGGACGTGGAAAGGGCCCACATCGCGCGGGTGCTGGATGAAAACCAGTGGAACGTCGCCCGAAGCGCCCGGATCCTGGAAATCGACCGGTCGACCCTCTATACCAAGATTCGCAGGTACAACCTGGAGCCGCCCGAATAAAGTCGCATCCGCGATTTTATAGGCGTTTCGCTTCGCGAAACCAACCATAGGGTGATCCGGAAAGACCTGGGTTCCACCGGCCCGGAGTCCAGGTATTTCTGGATCCCGGCTCTCCGCTTCGCTACGGCCGGGATGACGGACTGAGAGTAGTGCAGTTTCACATAAGCTCCGCCGCTGACCGCGGCGTGATTCAAAATTCCAGATTCAA
>CBFCZJ010000285.1:0-5222 GCA_965602445.1 uncultured Desulfobacterales bacterium
CCGGCTACGCCCGGACAGGCGCAGGTCGTGCCCTACGCCTCGGCTTCGACCAAAGTTTCACATGAGTCTTTCGGGGTCGAATTTCCCGCCGGCCCGGTTGATGCAATAAAAAAGGCCCGGAGCAATCTGCCCCGGGCCTTTTCTTGTTTTGCACTTCTTACAGTTTAAATTTTCAAAGAAAATTTAAACTTAGAAGTTGATCATCCACTTGGCGCCCACATAGGTGTCAGCACCCTGCTCGACATCCGCCAGGCCGGTCACTTCCAGTTCGCCGAAATCGAAATAGCCGACTTCCGGGATGATGTAAACGCCGTCGGCCAGGGTGACGGGCAGCTGCGCGTAGTAGTTGAGGACTGTGGTTTCTGCGGTCGCTGCGCCAATCTCGATCTCGTTGTTCTTGTAGCCGACGCCGGCTTCGAAGCCGAGCATATCGCTGATTTTAAAGCCGGCGACGAGAACAGCACCCATTTCTTCGTTGTCCTGAACGCTGCCATTAAAGAAAACGGGATCTCCCTGGAGCAGGGTCGCTCCCGATCCGTATCCCTGGTAGGCACCGTAGGGGCCGGTGTTCTGGGCTATATAGCCGCCGCTCTTGATGGTGGCCGGACCCAGATTGACGCCGAAATAGGCGCCGGCAACCCAGGAATCGACGCCTTCGCTGTCGCCGTTGGCGGCGACCACGTCATAAGTGGAGTAGCCAAGGATCGGCTCGATCCAGAACATGTCCGTGGAGAACCGGTAGGAGGCTTCGAGCTGCGGCAGCGTGGTCTCGATGTCAACACCGGGGTAGCCGGTAATCTGCTGATTGCCGTTGGGGTCTACCAACGCAACCTGAAGACCGCCGAAGGTGAGCTGGATCATCGCACGGCGGCCTCGATAGAACTGGCCAATGCCGAGCAGGCCCGCGTCAGAGTCGAAGACCTGGTTGCTGAGAAAATTGACGGTGGGGGTGTAGTTCTGGCCGACCTGCAGCTCGCCTCCGCCAAAGTCCCAGGTGCCGTAGAGCAGCCGCAGGTTGGGGCCGGAGCCGTACTCAAAGCGCCCGCCGACATCGCCGGCTTTCACGTTGGCGCCGATCCGGGCGTTGCCCTGCAGGGTCCACTGGGTGTCGGTTTCTCCGTCACTGACCGGAAGCAAGGGGTTTTTGTTTACGCTGTCTTCGTCTTTGTCGATGCTGAAGGTGGCCATACGCGCGCTGCCGTAAAAGCTCCAGTCGGCGGCAGTGGCGGTGACGGCAAAGCCGGCCACCAGTGCAAATGCGGCAAGAATAGCAATGGATTTCTTCATCTTAGGTTTTCCTCCTTAACGGCATGTGGTATTCAATTTTTGGCAAAACCAGAAAAATTTGTTTGGGTCTTTTTGCGGCTGTCTCCGCCCATCACCTCCTTTCTGTAAGGATCTCAGAGCTTCCGGTTTCGATGGACGCACTACTGCCGGGGCTCTGCCATTATTACCGCACCAGATACCAGCGCTGTCTACCCATGTCAAGCACTTTGTTATTTTTAATGAAAACAGCTTTTTATTTTTGCCGGCGTGCCGCCTCCAAAAATAAAAAGTTTGAAAAACCGATAGGGATATTTTTGCAGTATGGCAACGCTAAAACCGATGCGTCCGAATTGCTGCGTCAAACAAGCGGAAATTAACAGGAAATATTTTTTGCCCATGTTTGGCGGCGCAGCCGCCCTAAACAAATTGGAGGGGTCGGGCGTTTTTATGCCCGGCCCCTCCAATTTGATTTTGACTTTTCCGTTAGGATTGACTAAATAGATTTCAGTTTTTTGGGTGCCGGTCAGCATCCGCCTTTCGGTCCCGCCGCTGACCGCGCCGGGATTCCAGGTTTCAGGTTCAAGGTTCAATATTCGCCGGAAGGAGTTTTATACGAAGCTTTTGGCCTGACCAGCCAGTTTGCTCAAACGCGAAACGTCTGTCGAAGCCTCTGCCCTATGTAGTGAACGGCCTCCGCCTGTCGCGGCGTAGCTCGAAGAGCGAAGACTGATGCCGTTCAGGCAGGCACGACATCCGGCTTCGCCTCCGGCTACGCCCGGACAGGCGCAGGTCGTGCCCTACAAAATCCCCGACTTCGACCGAAGTTTCATATGAGCACCGCCGCTGATCTCGGGGCGATCAATTAGATAAATGATGAAACTTCTCAGGCCGTCATTCCGGGCTTGACCCGGAATCAAGAAATTGCTGGATCCCGGCTCGGAGTTTATCCCGCACTTGATGCGGGGCTCCGCTCCGGCCGGGATGACGGACCGGAAATAACGAAGTTTTAAAAGGACATCTTTCCCAACAGAGGGTTGATCGGCGTTTTTGCCGATGGGTAAATAGATCGCGCACATCACTTTTAACCGTCTGGAGGAGGGGGAAACATGAGAAGATCTTTGATCGGTCTTTGCGTGCTGGCGCTTGTGCTGGCAGGCGCCGCGCCGGCCTTTGCCGGCGGCACCATCAACAAGAGCAACCTGAGCGCGGAGTACATGGGCTCTTACACGCGAAACGCCGGCACGGACCACGCAGATATCGTGGCCTACAACCCGGCCGGTACGGTGAAGCTGGACGACGGGCTCACGATGAATCTGGGGCTTCAGTACCTGATCGAAAAAGACTACAGCAACAAGTTCACCGGACAGGGGGATGCCTATACCGGGACGGATTACAACAGCGACGAGCCTTCCCTCATTCCAGCTTTGTACACCGTATACAAACAGGATCGTTGGGCCGGCTTTTTCGGGGTCAACGTACCGCTGGGCGGCGGAAAGGTGAAATATCCGAACGGCAACTTCGTGACCTATTCCGTCGGCCAGCAGGTCCGGGCGGCGACGAACTTGGGCATCACCGGAACCCTCAATTTGCCTTTCGATACGTTTTCCCACCGGATCGATGCCGAAAGCGTCGGGATGGGGTACACCTTCGGCGGCGCCTACCAGATCAACGACATGGTGTCGGCCTCCGTCGGCCTGCGCTACATCGATGCAAACACCGAGTTCGACGGCGGCGCCACGCTGATTTCCACGGCGGGCCTGGCACCGGACACGGATGTTCCCATTGAATTCGAGGCCGATGCGGACGGCTGGGGCGGCATCTTCGGGCTGGACATCTATCCCTCGGACAAGATGACCATCGGACTGCGCTACGAAACCCGGACAGAACTCGACTACGAATACGACGTCAAGCAGGGCGCCCCGATCCTTGCCGGATTGAACATTACTGACGGCGGCAAAGTGCGCGACGATCTTCCGGCCACCTTCGGCGCCGGGTTCGGGTACCAGTTCAGCGACAGACTCCGGGGGGAGGCCAACTTTACTTATTACTTCAACACGGACGCCAACATCGGCGGGTCCACCCTGCGGGAGGGCCTGGAAGACGAGGCGGACGACGGGTGGGAGTTCGGCATCGGCGCCACTTACGCCTTTACCGAAACGCTCAAGGGGAGCGCCGGCTACCTGTACACCTCCATCGGCGTGGACCCGGAAGACAGTTCCAAATTCCTGCCGGACCTCGACTCCCACGCCCTGGGCCTCGGGCTGCAGTGGACGGTGATGGAAAACCTGGACCTGACCTTTGCCGCCGGCAACGTTTTTTATGTCAGCGACAGCTACAACGACACCAGCCTGGCAGCCATCGGCGATTCTCCCATCAAGGTGGAGTACGAAAAGAACATCCCCTACCTGGGCTTCGGCATTCAGTACAAGTTTTTCTAAACCGATTTTCCTGCGGAAAATCGGTTTAGAAAAACAAGTTTAAAAGAATAAAAAGAATAAAGAATAGAACGATGCAGGCCGTCGGGAATTTAGGCGGCCTGCTTTTTTTATGTCAGCTCCGCCGTCCCGTTCTCGAACGGGATTTGATCAAGAATGAAACTTCCCCCGAAGCCTCTGCCGATGTAGTGAACGGCCTCCGTGCCGTTCAGACAGGCACGACACGGAGGTCGTGCCCTACAAAATCCCCGACTTCGAGTGGAGTTTCACATAAGCCCCGCCGCTGGGGCGTCCAGATTGATCAAATATGAAACTTATGTCGAAGCCCCTGACGGTGGAGGGACGCGCGCAGTCTAGTCCGCGTTTCCGGTCATGAACAAAAGCCGGCCACGACGGAGCGTGGCCCTCCAACCTCCAAAACCCAAGGCGGGGGAAGGTCGGTTTTTGCCGCCGGCCTCGGTCGAAGTTTCACATAAGGAAAAATCTGGATTCTTCCGGATCGAGTCCGGGGCAGGCTTGTCAAGCCCGGAATGATGAACCAGATACGCTGAAGTTTTATAAGAAAACAGATTCAACACAGCCGCATCCTCGTGCGCAGAGGTGGAAAAAGCCTGCTTGATAAAAATTATATTCTGATCTATATTTGGGTTAAATTCAGCTCCAAATAAGGTTGAGAGGTGTGCCATGAAGTCGATCAGTATTTCCCAGGACATCGTTTCCCTTTCGGATTTCAAGAACAAAGCCTCGAAGATGCTCCATGACGTTCGGCACTTCCACCGTCCCCTCGTGATTACTCACAATGGCAAGGCAGCAGCAGTTCTGCTTTCTCCTTCTGATTATGACTTTCTCACGGAACAGGCTCGCTTTGTAGACGCCGTGCAAAGGGGATTGGCCGATGTGCAGGAGGGACGGGTGTTTTCTGATGAAGAACTGGATACGGAACTGTGAAGCTGTTTTGGACCCGGACGGCCAAGAACGATCTGAAGGCGATTCGGCGATACATTGCCGCCGATAATCCCAGCGAGGCAAAGCGGTGGGTCGATCGCTTGCGGGCACGTGCGAAAAAGGCGCTTCAAGCACCGCTTGCAGGCCGCAAGGTGCCGGAGTTTTCCCGCGAGGATATCCGTGAATTGATCGTGGGGAATTATCGCATTGTCTACCAGGTGTTCGAAAACCGTTTGGTTGTCATAACGGTATTTGAAGGCCATCGCCTGTTTCCGGAGGATGAGGCGGGAATTTCAGACAATTCTTGAGCCCGTCATAAACAAGGCTGAAATTGTTTTGTAGTGAACGGCCTTCGTGCCGTTCATCCCATAAAAAGGCAAAAAGAGGCACGACAGAGACGTCGTGGCCTACAATAAACGCCGACTTCGGGCGAAGTTTCATAAAAAATTTTTCCTGGATTCCCGCTTTCGCGGGAATGACGAAAACAGGAAAATCCGGAGTTTGTGCGAGACCATCAACAGTAGCGTTTCCGGCGGGAGGAGCGCATTGCGCACCTACCGCCGGAAACGCTTTTCC
>CBFCZJ010000286.1:0-5196 GCA_965602445.1 uncultured Desulfobacterales bacterium
GGAGAATCTTGAATCTTGAATCTGGAATTTTGAATCACGCCGCGGTCAGCGGCGGCGCTTATGTGAAACTTCGCTCGAAGACTATACGCTGCTCAAAGAAAAAAACGAAACAGGTAGGTTGGGCTGAACTTGTGAAGCCCAACATTCTCGACGTGAAGACAGGCTATTGGTTTTCGCCGGGCAATTCATTGTTGGGCTTCGCTTCTCTCAGCCCAACCTGCGAACTTCTCGACTCCCCCGAATCCCCTGTTCCTGCTAAAACAGGTGCCGGAAATCCAAGGCCCTTTTCAGCGTCACCTGATCGACATATTTCAGGTCCCCCCCGATGGGAACGCCCGATGCGATTCGGCTGACCTTCAGATCAAGGCCGGCGATCTGCTCCTTGATGTAGGAGGCGGTCGCCTCTCCTTCTACACTGGTGCCGGTGGCCAGAATCAACTCCTTGACCGTGCCCTCCCGGACCCGCCGCAGAAGCTGGCCGATGCGAATGTCTTCGGGGCCGACCCCCTCCATCGGGGATAACGCCCCGGACAAGACATGATACAGCCCGTTGTAGGCACCTGATTTTTCGATGCTGATCATGTCGCCCGGCTGTTCGACCACGCACAGCAGCGACGGGTTCCTGCCGGGGTCGCTGCAGATGCGGCACAGCTCGCCGTCGCTCAAGGAAAAACACCGGGAGCAAAGGCGCACCTTTTCTTTCACCTCACCGATGCTTGCAGCCAGCTCTTCGGCTTCCCGGCGAGATGTCTTCAGGATGTGCATGGCCAGCCGCTCGGCCGTCTTTTCACCGATGCCCGGCAGCCGGGCCAGACGGCGGATCAGATTCCGGATCGATTGAGGGTAGTGTTGCATAATTCCGTTCTGGGTTCTGGGTTCAGAGGTTCTGGGTTCTGGGTTCAGTGGTTCTGTGTTCCGGTTCGGAGTTCTGGGTTCGGGATTCGGGGTTCTGGTTCGGAGTTCTGGGTTCGGGATTCGGGGTTCGGGGCTCTGAACCCAGAACCTCTGAACCTTGAACCTCTGAACCTTTCAGCCTCTGAACCCTGAACCTGCAGAACCTACATCAACCCGGGGATGTTCATCCCTCCCGTGACCTTGCCCATCTCCTCGGAGACCATCTCCTGGGCCTTGGTCAGGGCGTCATTGACCGCGGCCAGGATCAAATCCTGGAGCATTTCGACGTCCTCGGGATCTACGACCTCTTTTTCGATCTGGATCGATTCGATCTGCTGGCGGCCGTTTGCGACGACCCTGACCATCCCGCCGCCCGCTGCGGTTTCCACCGTGCGGCCGGCCAGTTCTTCCTGAAGCTTGAGCATCCGGCCCTGAAGCTTCTGGGCCTGCTTCATCAGGTTGCCCATTCCTTTCATTTATCTACCTCCTGCAGCAGCTTGACATCGACGATCTTTCCATCGAAGATTTCAACGGCGTCTGCCACCAACGGGTGATTGAGCGCCTCCCTTTTGCGTTGTTCAATCTCGTTCTTCTTTTCGACCTTCGCGGTTTCCGCGCCTTCGGCGGCCCGGATCCTCACTTCCACCGGTCTGCCCAACGCCTCTTGCAGGACATCCCGGAGAATCCCCCGGTTCTTCCGGCGCTGGACCAATGCGCGGCTGAAGCCGTTGCCCTGGATTTCGATTTCGACCCGCTTTTCTCCGAGACGGAGCAGGCGGGCCGCCTGTTTCAGACTCGCCCCGAAGGCCGGATGATCGGCCGCGATCCGCTCCAGAAGAGCTTCCCAGAACTGATGAAGATCGCTGGAATCGTCGATCCGTCCCCGGGATCGAGATTCGGCTTCCTGCGGTCCGCCTCCTTCGGAAAGCGGGTCAGATTCAGGAGGGGGGGGCCCTGCCGAGCCCGACGGCCCGGAAACTTTCTGTACCCCGCCGGTCATCTCTTTGCGCAACCGGTCGAGCTTTTCGATCAGCACATCGATGGACAGCGCCGGCTGAAGCTGGGCCAGCCGAAGGAACATCATCTCCAATACCAGGCGGGGCTGGACAGTGTAGCGAACGCTGCCCTCTTCCCTGTAAAGCATGTCGAACACCTGGTTGAGAAACACCGGGGTATGCGCTTCGGCCTGCTGTTGGAGAGCGGTCAGTTCTTGTCCGGGCAGGTCGACCAGCCTTTTCACATCCCGCCCAAGCTTGGCCACGAGCAGGTTTCTGAAATGGGTCAGCAGATCCGCATAGAGCTTTTTCAGGTTCAACCCCCGGTCATATACATCGTCGATCGTGCGAAGAATCGCCGCCGCGTCTCTTTCCAGTATGGCCGAAGACAAGTCAAAAATCGCTTTTCGGTCGATGACGCCAAGAATGTCCGAGATCTGCCCAGGCTCGGGAACGCCTTGGCTGCAAGTCATTACCTGGTCCAGGAGGCTCAACGCATCGCGCATGCTTCCGGCCGCCTCCCGCGCAATGAGCCAGAGCGACTCCTCGTCGGGCTCCATGGCTTCCTGCCGGCAGATGGTTTTCAAGTGTGCGGTGATCGATTCGGCATCGATGCGCCTAAAATCGTGGCGTTGGCAACGGGAAAGGATCGTGATCGGAATCTTGTGAGGTTCGGTGGTCGCAAACATGAACATCACGTGCGACGGCGGCTCCTCCAGGGTCTTGAGCAGGGCATTGAAGGCCGGAAGGCTGAGCATATGCACTTCGTCGATGATGTAGATCTTGAACCGGCTCCGGGCGGGCAGGTACTTGACGTTTTCCCGAAGCTCCCGGACCTGTTCCACGCCGTTGTTGGAAGCCCCGTCTATTTCGAAAACGTCCACCGCATGGCCCTCGGTGATGCCGATGCACGAGGCGCATTCATTGCAGGGGACCGGTGACGGTCCTTTTTCGCAGTTGAGGGCTTTGGCAAGGATGCGGGCCACGGTGGTTTTGCCCGTCCCCCGGGGGCCGGAGAACAGAAGAGCGTGGGCGACCCTGTCTGCGGTAATCGCATGAGAAAGGGTCCGGGTCACGTGCTCCTGACTGACAACCTCCTCAAAGCATTGGGGACGGTATTTTCTCGCCAATACGAGATAGGACATGCCGCAAATTCCTCTTATCGATCGAGGAGGAGGGAAAGTGGCTCCGGGTGCAGGAGGCAGCCGTCGGAAACGTGAAAGAAGTGGCGGAGAGAGAGGGATTCGAACCCTCGGTGCCGCTGTTAACAGCACACACGATTTCCAGTCGTGCACCTTCAGCCAGCTCGGTCATCTCTCCGCGTACATTCGGGTCGGTCGCAAGGCCGCCTGGACCGTCCGGGATTGTCCGCTCAACCACGTTCCATACCAGGGCCGGGGGGGCAAACCGCACCCACGCCCTTGGCTTCGTGATTCGATGGCGGAGAGGGTGGGATTCGAACCCACGATCCCGGTTTTAGCCAGGATACTGCTTTTCGAGAGCAGGGCCTTCAGCCACTCGGCCACCTCTCCGTCAGAAGCGCAAGTCATGCCCGCCGGCGATGCCGACGGTCATGACTGATGAACCGCTTCTATTAGCCCTTTTCCCCCTCTCTGTCAAGGGATCCGCATTCCTATCGCTGATGGAAACGGCTCTTGAACCGGCGGGATGTTTGTAGTATCGATACTTTTTTCGTGAGACCGGCGGCCCGTCGGCGCATTCCGGTTTTTATCATGTAAGGAAGGAAAAAGCATATGGCCGAAGTCGTCCCCTTCCGGGGAATCCTGTATAACCGCGAGAAAATCGATGACATGGCAGCCGTTGTGGTTCCCCCTTTCGATATCATTTCCAGAGAGGAACAGCAGTCGGCCTATGCGTGCCATCCGAACAACATGATCCGGCTCGAACTCAACAAAGGCGGGGCGGCCGGTGCGCAAACCGACACGCCACACGCCCGTGCGGCATTGCACTTTGATTCGTGGCTCAGCCAAGGGGTCATGGTGCAAGATGCCGTCCCGGCCTTCTATCTGACTGCAACCGAATTTACCCTCGCCGGACGCGGCCATATTCGCTACGGCATCATCGGCGCTGTCCGTCTGGAGCCCTTTGAAAAAGGAGTGGTCCTGCCCCATGAAAAAACGTTTTCCCGGGTTCGCTCCGAGCGCCTGGAGCTGATGAAGTCGTGCCACGCCAACTTCAGCCCGATATTTGCCATGTTCAGCGATCCGCAGCATCGGGTCCTGGCAGACGCTCTCGATGTGCCTTCCGAACAGCCGGCGGAGATCGACTTTGTCGACAGCAACGGCCACCGCCATCGTCTATGGCGCCTGGCGTCAACCGGATTGCAGCAGCAGATATCCGATGCCCTGAAGGATCGGCGCCTCTACATCGCCGACGGCCACCACCGGTATGAAACCGCCCTGGCGTACCGCCGCTGGCTGGAGGAAACCGCCGGCCCCCTTCCGGAGGGCCACCCGGCCAATTTCACGATGATGTACCTGTCGGCCATGGAGGCCGATGGAATGGTGATTTTGCCCGCGCACCGGCTCCTGAACTCCGTTCCGGCCTCTTTGCGGCAACGCCTGCTCCAACAGGCCAAGGACTATTTTGACATCACGAGGTTTTCCCCGCCGGAAACCGGCAGTGCGCCGGACCTGGGGCCCCTGAAAAAGGCCATGGCCGCAGAAGGCAAAGAAACCCGGTTCGGCGTTCTGTCAAAGGACGGTTCGGGCCCGGTGATGCTGACCCTTCGAAGCGGGATGATGGAACGGCTCTACGGGGACCGCATCCCCTCCGCCCTGATCGGCATCGATGTCACGGTACTCACCCAGTTGGTGTTCATGAAGATGCTCAACTTCGATCAGGCCCGGCTGGATAATCACGAGCTCATCGGCTATGCAAGTACGGTGGAGCAAGCCCTGGAAAAAGTGGCCCGCGGCGAATACGATATCGCCTTTTTGCTGAATCCAACCCCGATCGAACAGGTCAAGCAGGTGGCCGAGGCCGGACTCATCATGCCCAGAAAAGCCACGTATTTTTATCCGAAGGTCATTTCCGGACTGGTGATCAAAAGTCTACAGCCGGGGCGGAAATCGATCTGAACCCCCATGGCCCGGATATTTCATGAATGCGGTTCTCTATAAAGCTCAAGCCGGAGCCGGTGGAGGGACGCGCGCAGTATAGTCCGCGTTGCCGTTAACGACCTAATCCACAAGATGAAATCGTAAAAAGTCCCCGAAGCGTCATGCCGGACTTGATCCGGCATCCAGAAGTTTTTGAAATTACTGGATTCCCGCTTTCGCGGGAA
>CBFCZJ010000287.1:0-5181 GCA_965602445.1 uncultured Desulfobacterales bacterium
CTTCACCTCTATGAAGAAGAAGGGCTGGATTGCGTCAATCGACTTGCCGGCATGTTTGCCTTCGCATTATGGGACAGCAGAAAGAAACGCTTGTGGCTTTGCCGCGACCGCCTGGGAATCAAGCCCCTCGTGTATTTCTTCGACGGCCGACGCTTTTCTTTTGCCTCGGAAATCAAAGCGCTTCTTGCCGATCCGGCCGTATCCAAGGAGATCGATTTTGAGGCGCTCGGCCTCTATTTGCGCCTCAACTATATTCCCGCCCCCTGGACGATTTTCAACCATGTCCGGAAACTGGAGCCCGGGCATTGGCTTGTATTCGAGAACGGGAGGTTGGAAAAGCACCGCTATTGGCAGATTCAGGATACGAACACCAGCCGGTTGCAACCAGAAGGCTTCGATGGGCTTCAACAAAAACTCTATCAACTTTCCCAGCAGGCCATAGAGCGCAGACTCATTGCAGATGTCCCACTGGGGGCGTTTCTCAGCGGCGGCATCGACTCGAGTATCGTGGTCGGGTTGATGACCCGATGCATGGATCGGCCGGCGAAAACCTTTTCCATCGGGTATAAGGACCTGCCCCTTTTCGATGAGGCTGACTATGCCCGGGAAGTGGCAAAATTCCACGGAACCGACCACCACGAAGTGCGCCTCAGTTACAAGGACGTTCTCGATGCGATTCCCGATGTACTCGAGGATTTTGACGAGCCGTTTGCCGATTCCTCTGCGATTCCCACCTACATCGTTTCCAGGGAAACCCGCCGGGAGGTGACCGTTGCCCTTTCCGGGGACGGGGCCGACGAACTTTTTGCCGGCTACCGGAAATACAGCGGCGAATATTGGCACCGCTACTATTCCATGCTTCCGAAAAATCTTCGGGAGTCGGTCCTTAAGCGAATGTTTGCCCATCTTCCGCGTTCCAGAAGCAGCAAGGTTTTTGAATACCTGAGAAGGGCCGACAAATTTGTTCAAGGCGCGCATGATTCCCAGGTGGACCGGGTGTGGGCCTGGCGGGAGATTTTTCACCGGGATCTGGCATGCAGTCTGTTGATGCCTGAGTTTGGAAAAAAAATCCGTTTGGACCAGGCCAGGGAAATCACCACCGCCGGCCTCAAAGGATTTTTTTCCGACCCGATCAACCGGATGCTGCATCTGGATGTCACAGGCTCCCTGCCCGACGACATGCTGAGCAAAGTCGACCGGATGAGCATGCGGCACGCCCTGGAGGTGCGGGTGCCCTTTCTGGACCATGAATTGGTCGAGTTTGCCTTTACGATTCCAGGTGATTTGAAGCTGCACCGCGGGAAACGAAAATATATTCTTATCGAGACGTTCAAAAATCTTCTGCCACCGAAAATCCAGACGCGGCCGAAATGGGGCTTTGAGGTGCCGATCAGTGCCTGGTTGAAAAAAGAATTGAAGCCTTATGTAGATCGATACCTTTCTGACAAGCCAATTCGCCAACAGGGTATTTTCAATCCCTCGGCCGTAAAGGATCTCATTGGCCTTCACATGTCTGGAAAACGGGAAATGGGCTGGCAGCTCTGGACTCTGATTGTTTTTGGTCATTGGTATGATCGATATTTTTCGCAGTCGTAAAACAGTTCGTTTCCTGTCGGCGTTTCTGGGCGGGCTCTTTTTTTTATCTTGTATCTGGCTTTGGAGCAAGGAACCGAATCTTCACAGAATCAGAGCAGCCTTGATTTTCCATCGGTTGCCTCCAAGCCAAGTTTCCAAAATTCAAACGGGTAGCGTCGTATGCGAAAAACCAGTACCGCAAAGCTTGACGCGTTTCGTTAGAGAAACAACCAAGGCGGCTCTGTCCGGAGGCGGTGACTTTGCCTCGACGTTGGGACTGGCGCACCGGCTGATTGAGAAAGAGTATCCTCCGATTGCCGATGCCAAAACCGGGCCCGAGATCAAACTGAACCGGATCCGGACCGGCAAGTCCGCCTATTGTTCGGACTATATGAGAGCATTTGTCGGGTTGTGTGCAGCAGCCGGCATCCCGGCTAGAGAGTGGGGGATTACAGCAGATGACCTGAAAGGATCCAACGGGCACAGCTTGGTTGAGATTTGGAACCGACAGGCTGGCCAGTGGCAGATTGTAGACCCATTTGTCGGTGGATGGCCCTCGAAGGCCGATCGGCCAGGAAAAGGAATCGGAATCGTTGAATACGTAAACGAATCCAAAACGAATATCCGATGGCATCCAATTTCAGGGGGTCCACTGAAAGATGAGTTGATCGGGACCGTATACAATGCCGGTGCGTTAGCCGTTTTTATCATAGACGAGCAACGGATTTTCCAGCCGGTGAAAGAAGATATGCCGGTTGCCGTCCGGCAATTGATTCAGATCATGACAGGAAAATCGTTTCGTTTTTCTTTTCCCGAAATTGAAATGAATCGCCCAATGCTTCACGATCTGTTAATTCTTCGCATTTGCATTATTGTCGGAGGCGTCTCCGGGCTCTTGTTTTTCGCAATGGTTTTTTTGCTTTTTTGTCGAAAAAAGAAGAGATAGTCCATCCATGAAATTCAAAGTCTTGCACATCCATGCGCTTCCGGTGGTCAGCGGATCGGGTATCAACACCTTTCTGACCATGCGCGATGCGGATCGAAGCCGCTTCGATTCCGAATTGGCATGTGCGCCGGGCGGGGACCTGGAAAAACGCGTGCGGGAAAGCGGTCTGAAGTTTCACCCGTTTCCCAATTTTGTCCAGCCCGTGCATCCGATCAATGATTCTCTCGCACTGATCAGATTAACCCGGTTTCTGCTGTACAATAAATATCACATCGTCCATACACACAATTCAAAAACGGGGTTTATCGGCCGGCTGGCGGGCAGATTGGCACGGGTCCCGGTGCTGGTCCACACGGTTCATGGATTTGCGTTTCATGACTACGAAGCCAAATGGCGCCGGCAGCTTTTCAAGGGGTTGGAAAAAATCGCGGCCGGATGGTGCGACAGAATGATATTTATCTCCCAACCGCTGATCGACTGGGCGTTGAAGGAAAAAATCATCCCCGATCGAAAAAAAGCCGTCAAAATCTACAGCGGAATTGAAATCGGAAAGTTCAAGCCAGCCACGGTGGCAGAGAAGCTCAAAAACCGGAATAAATGGGGGGTTTCCGGAAGCGAACCGGTCATCGGCATCGTTTCCAAACTATGGAAGGGAAAAGGACACGCCACCTTGATTGACGCTTTTTCCGCAGTGAGGAAGAAAATGGGCAAGGGGTGTCTGGTGATCGTCGGCGAGGGACCGGTTCGGGGCGCACTGGAGGGGCTTGTCCGCCGAAAAGGACTGCAAGAGCATGTGATCTTTACCGGTTTTCAAACAGACGTCGCACCGATGATCTCCATGTTTGACGTATCGGTGCTGCCCTCCTTTTTCGAGGGAATGGGCAGGGTGCTGCTCGAATCGATGGCCATGGGGATTCCGGTGATCGGATCTTGTGTCGGTGGGATTCCCGATATCATCCGACACGGCAAGGATGGGTTTTTGGTGCCGCCCGGAGACGAAAAGGCTCTTGCTGCTGCCATCGGAAAACTTCTCGACGAAACGGAGCTGGCAACGTATATGGGAAAGTTCGGCATTAACCGGGTCTCGAAAAATTTCAGCGCCCAAACAATGGTAAGAAAGATCGAACAGGTCTATCTGGAGGCGCTGGCAGAGAAAGGAATCGCTTGACCAGAGCTGCTGTTCTCAAGACGGTTTTTTACGGGATGGCGTTTGCCCTGGTATTGACCGGCCCGGTCCGGAGATTTTATTTCCAGTCCGGTCTTCGGTGGCAGTATATTCTACTCCTTTCTTTTGTCGGTGCTCTTTTTTTTACCCCGCTTGCCAGGTTCATTGCAATTCGATTCGGCATCATGGACACGCCGGGGGAGCGAAAGACCCATCTGGAGATCACTCCGCTGCTCGGTGGTCTGGCGGTTCAGGCGTCATTTGCCGTTTCGCTTCTGGTCAACAATGTGTTTTTGCCCCAAATGAAGGTGCTCCTCGCCGGCGCCGCCCTGATTTTTCTAATCGGTCTTTGGGACGATATCCGCCCGCTGAATTCCGGTATTCGACTTTTATGTCAGGTTATCGTAGCGCTGTATGTCATCCTTGCCGGCGGCATCAGCTTGACTTTTTTTTCCCAGCAATTCTGGTCTCCTGTGTTCAACGTGCCGCTGACGGTCTTGTGGATCGTCGGGTTGACCAACGCCATGAACTTTTTTGACGGAATGGACGGCCTTGCCGCCGGGCTCTCCGTGATGACCGCCGCCTTTTTCGGCACGGTTGCCTTTTTAAACCACCAGGCGGCTTTAGGGTGGTTTGCCGTGGCTCTTGTCGGATCCTGCCTGGGGTTTATACCCTACAATTTTCGCTTCCGCCGTTCTGCAACCATCTTCTTGGGAGATGCCGGCAGTATGTTTTTGGGGTTCACCCTGGCCGGTCTTGCCATTTTAGGACGATGGTCCACCACGAGCTCTTTTGTTTCCATCGCGGTGCCGATTTTAATCATGGGGGTTCTCATTTTCGACATCACCTATGTCACGCTCTCCAGGATCCGAAACCGGCGGACAAGAGGCATTTTTGCGGCGATCTCCAGCCCCGGGCGGGACCATCTTCATCATCGGCTTCTAAGAATGGGATTTTTACCCAAAGAGGCCGTGTTCATCATCCTGACCCTTTGTGCCTGTTTCGGCGTCAGCGCCTTGATTATCATGGATCAAAACATCGTTCGGGCAATGCTCGGGTTGTTTCAGGCTTTGCTGGTTTTGGGTGTTTTCGTCGTATTGATGCTCAAAGGCCGGGAACGGGAAGATAGCTGCCAAGAATGATCGAACCGGGAGCAAGCCGCTGTTGTGGTTGGGCTCGGGGGGGGGAGCGGCCGTATCTTTGTCATTTCTCCGGCCGCTTTGAAGGAACGACACCCTATATCTTGTTGTCAAAAATATCTTGACACACAATATAAAAGGATTTTATGAGTAATCGGCTCAATGCATTTTTTTTGCCCCGAAATGACCCGCTGACAAAATCGCCCGCATGATTTTGTTGCCGAGCATTTTTGCCGTTTCAGGTGAATTCTAAAGGCATGACTGCGAAATGGTTCGATTCAGTGATTTAAAAAATTTTTCCGCAAACAGCCCCGGCAACAGAAAAGGGACGGTCCCGGCCGGTGCCGCCAAAAGGC
>CBFCZJ010000288.1:0-5180 GCA_965602445.1 uncultured Desulfobacterales bacterium
GATTCCAGGTCGGACCGGACCGCGAGAAGGGTCCGATGGACCGGGCAGCTTTTCTCGGACATGAGTGGCCTCTAACTCATCACTGAGAACTTCCCATGGACTAGGGAGAAGGTTCAATTGCCCCCTGGCAGGGTGGAAAACTCAGATTTAATGGCTTTGTAAAAAGCCGCCATTTTCTTTTTCGTCATTCCCGCGCAGGCGGGAATCCAATTATTTCAAACAGTCCTGGGCTCCCGCCTTCGCGGGAGCGACAATTCTAAAACCTTTTACGAAAGCATCAGATGTAAATCCGAAATCCGAAGCACGAATATCGAAACAAATTCGAATGACCGAAATTCAGAATTCCAAACATTTCGTGCTGATTTCATTTTGCTTTGGTCATTCGGTCATTGGAATTTCGAATTTGTTTCGAATTTCGAATTTCGTGCTTTCATGCTGTTTGCATCGTAAAGGAGCAACATTTTCTGGACATTTAATCATATGCCTACCGGTCTTCTAAGTTGGCCACGGCCTTGGCGTGCCGTTCCTTGCGGATCTGGGTCAAATCTTCCACTTTTCCGAAATGCAGACAGTGGGTGGTGCAGACCGTGACGCAAGCCGGCTTCAGGCCCTCGTCGACCCGATCCATGCAATAATCGCATTTGACGGCCTTTCCGGTTTCCGGATTCCACTGGGGCGCACCCCACGGGCAGGCCGTGATGCAGGCCTTGCAGCCCACGCAGAGTTTTTCATCGATGAAGACGATGCCGTCCTTGGGCCTTTTTTGCATGGCGCCGGTCGGGCACGCCGCCACGCACCAGGGATCCTCGCAGTGAAAGCAGGGCATGAAGATGTAGGCCGCCTTGGGCAGCCCGCCCACGAGTTTGGGCCCCACCGTGACGATCTGGCTGATGCGGGGTCCCACCGGAAGGTTTTTGTTGCTCTTGCATTGAATCGCGCAGGTGTGGCAGCCGATGCACTTTTTGGTGTCCTGAAACAGATAGTACTGGCTCATATCTCCTCCACAGCGTCTTTCCAACGGGCGCTATACACGGTTGACGGTGACAAAGGTTTCGTGCAGCGCAGGGCTGCCGCCGATCTTGTCCGAAATATTCTCCTGGAGAAGGCTGTCTGAGACTCCCCGGTTGTAGCTCCGGCTGGCCAGCTTGGCCTCGTGGCCGAATCCGTGAAGGATGAACACCGTCTCCGGATGAATCAGGTCGGTGACCAGGGCCCGAATTCTGCCCTTGCCTCGGTTCGAGGCGATCTCGACCTCGTCTCTGTTTCCGATCCCGAGTTCCTTGGCCTTGCCGCTGTTGATCCACAGTACATTCTCGCCGACGATCTCGTTCAGATATGGGTTGTTCTGGGTGGACACGTGGGTGTGCAGCGCCACGCGGCCGGTAACCAACCGAAAGCGGTTGCCCTCGGGCTGCTCGACCGGCTCGTAAGGCGGAAAAGACGGATACCCGGCCTCTTCCAGAAGCGAAGAGACAAACTCGATTTTTTTGGAAGGGGTCTTGAACTTGAGGCCTTCTTTCCGGTCCCAGAAAATCGGGTCTTTGCAGTAGGCAACGAACCCCTTGGCGTCGAAATCTTCCAGGGAAAAGCCGGTGGGCTTGAGCTGCCACCGCACGAGCTCTTCCATGTCCTGGTACGGGAAGTAGTTTCCGATGCCGATCCGCTCGCCGATCTGCTTTAAGATCATCGCCCCTTCCCGGGTGTTGTAGCGGGGTTCGACCGCCTTTTTACGAAGAAACATCTGCGGCTTGAGTCCGTTGGCCTGCTGAACGCTGTCTGTCCGCTCCAGGTATGCGGATTCGGGAAGCACCACGTCCGAATACCAGGCGATGTCGCTGTGGTTGATGTCGATGGCCACGATCAGGTCGAGCTTGTCCAGCGCCTGCTTGGTCAGCGTGGTGTCCGGAATCGACCCCAGCGGGTCGAACCGAAAGGCGATCAGCGCCTTGATCGGATAGGGGTCCTCATTGAGGATGGCATGGGGCATCATCTGGCCGACCCCGTGGTTCGGATCCGGCAGGGGAAAATCCTTGGTCCCCACCTTGTCGAACCGGGGAACATCAATTTTCGGAAAATCGATCTCCTGCTCGGTCAGCTTCCGGGCCGGCTTTCCGCCTACCTCCCCCGGTCCTTTCTTGAAGAAAAAGCCGCCCTTGGCCTCCACGCTTCCCATCAGGGCATTGAGAATCATGATCGAGCGGCGCTGATAGATCTCATTTTCGTAGTGGGCGCCCCGGTATCCGAAGTGAAAAATCACCGAAGGCTTGTCTTTGCTGATCTCCCGGGCCAGAGAGACGATCTCGCTTGCGGCGATGCCGGTTTCGGCTTCGGCCCACTCGGGGGTGTAAGGCTGCACGAAATCCCGCAGCTCAGACAGTCCGTGGACCCACTTGTCGACGTATTGCTTGTCGTAGAGCCGCTCTTTGAGCACCACGTGGATCAGGGCGTAGTTGAGGGCCAGGTCCGTGCCCGGCCGGATCATCCAGTACCGGTGGGCCTTGGTGGCCGTGACGGACACCCGCGGATCGATGTAGGTGAGTTTGGCGCCGTTTTCCAGGGCCGCGGTCAGGTTGTTGACCTCCTTGACCGAAATCGCCTCGAAAATATTTCTGCCGTAAAGCACGATGTGCTTCGTGTTTTTGTAGTCCATGCTCATCTGGGCGTCGGTATATCCGAACAGACTCCTGCAGGCCGTGTTCACCGAGCCCTTGCACAGGGCGTCGTGGGTGAAATGGTTCGGAGAGCCGATGGCCTTTAAAAAGGTCTTGCTCACGTGGGTGGCCAGCTGCGTCCGCTCGCCCAGCACCACGCTGTGACCGCCGTGGGTATCGATGATTCCTTTGAGCTTGTCGGCCACATAGTCTAAGGCCTCGTCCCAGGAGGCCTTGCGCCATTTTCCCTCTCCGCGCTTTCCTTCCCGGATCAGGGGCGTCTGCACCCGCTCGTTGTCGTAGAGCATGTTGATCCCGGCAGCGCCCCGAGGGCAGAGGCTTCCCTCCATGCCCGGCACATGCGGGTTTCCCTCGATCCATTTGACCTGGCCGTCCCTGGCCAGCACCCGGATCGGGCATCGGACCGAGCACATGAAACAGAGACTGAACACTTCTTTATCCATGGCACCCTCCAAAAAAAATCGGTGAAAAGAATCCAGCTGTTGTCAAAAATATCGAATAACCACGGTAAAAAAACGAAAGTACCATTCCGGGCAAATAGCAATATCCATACCATTTCAAAGCGCCTTCTTCAAATGGAAACACAGACCGGAGCTTTATATATTTTTCTTATGATATCAGTGAGATTCAGTTAGCTGCGCTCCTGGTTCAGGCCGGCCGGAGAACGGTTTTTGCGCGGCAGTCGAAATAGTTTTATTGCACTGAACCATTTTTTTTGCACCAAGACATACCATTGCAATTCTTATAAAAATGTTGCCGGAGGTCTAACCGCAAATTTTTTTTTGCACCGTGTCTCGCCCACACCGGTGCATCACCCCACGTCACAGGATTGTCCGCTGCCTCCACGAGCAACTTCAACTATTTGTTATTTCGAAATATTCTTTCACAAGCCCGGCGATTTGCTTCTGGAACCTAAAACCGTCGATCAATGGCACAGCGCTTGCTACTCATTTTTGGATCATGTCGGCGTCCGGGAACCCGGCCCATGCCTTCTGTCTGCATGACAGCGCGGCTGCGGTCCTGAAACTGGAATCTTTCCAAAAACCCAATGAAAGGAGAAAATGCGGTGAACAAGTCGAAACTGTTTATTGCGACAGCCCTGTTGATCGTTTTGTCGTTTGTCACGGTCGCCCTGGCGCAGACCGGAGGCGACCTGACAACGCCGGACATGCCCCAAAAAATGCAGGATGCGATTCAAAAGAGTCTGGCAGACCCAACCCACGCCGCCAACACCCAAAAGGTGATCACCCCCGGCGCAGAGCCCGGTTTTCTGGGAATCCCCGGAGCGCCGCAGACCGGCCTGATCATCGGGCTGTTGTGGGCGATCTGGGTCGGCTGGATCTTTTCCACGGTCGGGGCCTTTGGCGGCATCATGGCCGGTGTGGGGCACATCACCATCTTCGGCCTGGCCGACTATGCCAAGGCATTCGGCAAAGGAAACCCGGTCAACAACCTGCTCACCGACTCGATCCGGGTCTCCAACCAGTGGCTGGTGGGTTTGAGCGGGTGCATCTCTTCCTTCAACTATTACCGGATGGGCCGCCTGGTGGCGCCCCTGGGCGTCTGCCTGGCCATCGGCGGCGTGGGCGGATCCTGGCTGGTGCCGGAGCTGACCGCCGGCAAGATCTCCCTGAAGGCCTACATCGGATACTTCGGCATCATCGTCTTCATCCTCGGCTGCTTTCTCATCTACGAAATCACCCCGAAGGGCGCGGCCAAGAAAAAGGAAGCCAAGGCCGCAGCCCAGGCCTTTGAAAAGGCGGTCAGGGAAAAAACCGACACCTCCGACCAGGGCGTCAAGATCATCGAGGGCCGCTACACCTTCATGTGGATCGCCGTGGCCGTGGTGGTGGCTTCGGCCCTGTGGATCAACCTGATCCCCGGCGCCAAGTGGGTGGCCTACATCCTGGTGCTCATCGGCTGGGCCCTTACCCTGCTGGTCGGCGAAATCCGCTTTACCTTCTTCGGCCAGGAGTTTTCCTTCAAGGCCTGGATTCCCATGGTGGGCGGCATCGCCATCGCGGCCATCGCCTCGTTTCTCGGCGTCGGCGGCGGGTTTCTCTACGTTCCGTTTCTGACCTCGGTGGCCGGGCTGCCCATGTTCCTGGTGGCCGGCACCTCGGCCCTGTGCGTGCTGGTGGGAATGATCGTATCGATCTTTTCCTACATGGTGGGCAAAGGCGTGGTCATCGCCTGGGGCCTGATCGGCGCCGAACTGATCGGGATTTTCATCGGGTCCATGATCGGACCGCGTACGTCCAAGTACATCCCGGACAAGTTTTTGAAGATCATCTTCATCGTGCTGGCCTTCTACGTGGGCCTGCGATACACGACCAAGGGATTTCTCGGCTACAGCATCGTACCGCCGTTCTGATCCCGAATTCCTGGGGTGAGGTTCGGTCTTTGCAGACCGCACCTCACCCCCGGAATAGTTGTTTTTGTCATTCCGTCATTCGAAGTTTGAATTTGCCCTTCGACGTTGCTCAGGGTGGTGAGCCTGTCGAACCA
>CBFCZJ010000289.1:0-5134 GCA_965602445.1 uncultured Desulfobacterales bacterium
ACCGGGTATCCTTCCGTCTTCAGCGTCTCGGCAAAGGCCAGGCACTGCTCTTCTTCTCCGTGGACCAAGGCGATTTTCCCGATCTCCAGGTTCGATTCCTTTAAAAAGCGCAGCATCTCTTTTTTGTCGCCGTGAGCGCTGAACCCCCCCAGCTTCGCCACCTGTGCCTTGAGCGGATAGTCCTTGTTGAAAATGCGCACCACCGGGGGGTCTCCCTTTTTCCCGTCCTCGGCCCAGGCCTCTGCCTGGTCCTGAATCCGGCGCCCCAGGGTGTGGCGCGCCATGAACCCGACGATCAGGATCGTGTTCTTTTCGCTGTGGATCTTGTAGCGAAGGTGGTGAAGGATTCTTCCGGCCTCGCACATCCCCGATGCGGAGATGACGATGTGGGGCGTTTCATCGCGCATGAGGGCCATCGAGGCCTCCACATCGCTGACGAACTGAAGCTGCTTGAAAAAAAACGGGTTCTTGCCCCGCTGGAGAAAACTGTCATGGGTTTCCTGGTCGTAGACCTCGGGGTGCTCTGCGAACACCTGGGTGATCTTGGTCGCCAGGGGGCTGTCGACGTAAACGGGCACCTTGGGCACCTCTCCGGCGCCGTATAGCTGATGGATCACGTACAGCAGCTCCTGGGTCCGGCCGAAGGCAAAGGAGGGGATGACCACCGACCCGCCCCGGCCGACGGTCTCTTCGATCACCGCCTTCAGCCTCGGCTTCATGTCTTCAACCGGCTCATGAAGGCGGTCCCCGTAGGTGCTTTCCATGATCAGCAGGTCGATGCGCCGGTCTTTTTCTTCGAACTTCAGGGCGGGATTTTTTAAAATGGGCTTTTGAAACCGGCCGATGTCGCCGGTGTAGGCCACGGTGCACGGCCGGCCGTTGGCCGTACCGCGGATGATGGTGATCGCCGACCCGAGGATGTGGCCCGCGTCGTAGAAGGTGCATTCCATCTCTTTTCCAATGGTCACCGGGCTTCGGTACGGTAGGCCGTCGAAAAAGGACAGACTCTGTTCGGCGTCGGAAATGGTATACAGCGGCTCGACCTTCTCCAGCCGGAACCGTTTCAGAAAACCTTCGATGGCTGAGACGTTGAGGTCGCTGCCGTCGGTTTTGAGCATCTTGCGGATTTCATCTTCCTTTTTTCCTTTCTTCTTTTTCCAGACATCGGCCTTGATGTCTCGAAGCGCCGCCCGTACGGTCTTGTAGTTGAGATAGTTCGCGTCCGACTCCTGGATGTGGGCGCTGTCCAAAAGAAGGTATTCACAGGCGTGGGCGGTGGCCCGGGTGGTCACGACCCGGCCGGCGAATCCGTTTCGGGTGAGCAGCGGGATGCGGCCGGAATGGTCGATGTGCGCGTGGGACAGCACCACGTTGGTCAGGATGTTCGGATCGAAGGGAAGACTTCGGTTCTTGGTGTCGGCTTCTTTGCGCCGGCCCTGGAACATTCCGCAGTCCAGAAGAACAGCGTCGCGGTCGTTTTTGAGCAGGTGCATGGAGCCGGTGACTTCCCGGGTGGCGCCGTAGAAGGTAATGTTCATGGGAATCCTCGATCGCAGGTTGCCGGTTGAGAAAGTTAAGATGCCGCTATCGCCCCGCCCGGCTCGCCTTTTCTCCGGTAGCCGGACATACTGGCTTCAGCGTGCCGTCGACCGGGGCACGGGGAAGATTTTTCGAAATCGCCGATTCCGTTTAGAGCCGTGGCCGACAAATATCGAGTACTGAACGGACTGTCAACGTCGCGGGCAGGCACAGGCGTTTACCCACCGGCACCGGCAAGGCGGCGGCCAAAGGAATTTTTTTCTACGGGTTGAAGTCGAATGTAAACCGCTTGCTGGAAAACAGCGCCAGGCAGGCGGAAACCGCGTCCGCGTCGTACTGTTTCCCTTTTTTTTGTTTCAGCCTGGCCAGGGCGGTCTCGATGCCGTGGGCGGGCCGATAGGGGCGAAAAGAACTGGTGGCCTCGGTGACGTCGGCCACCGCCAGTATGCGCGCCTCTACCAGGATCTCGTCCCCGGACAACCCCTGGGGGTAGCCCGAGCCGTCCATACGCTCATGGTGCTGGAGCACCATCTGGGCGACGGGCCGCGGGAAGGGAATCTGGTTCAGGATATCGAAGCTGACCTGGGGATGGATTTTGATCATTTCAAGCTCCGCTTTCATCAGGCTCCCTGCCCGGCTCAGGATCGAAACGGGGATGCGGATTTTCCCCAGGTCGTGCAGGATTCCTGCCGTGTGTATGCTCTCCACGGTCTCCTGCGACAGTCCCATCTCTTCGGCAATGGCGCGGGCAAGCTGCGCCACCCGCTGCTGGTGGCCGGCGGTATAAGGATCCCGAATCTCCACCATGCGCGCCATGCTGCGGATGCTGGCGTTGAGCATGTCCTGTATTTCTGCGGTCTTTTCAGCAACCTTTTGCTCCAGGACCTCGTTCTGGGACTTTAGCTGAAGCCGCATTTCCTCCAAGGTCAGGTGGGTGCGAATCCGCGCCTTGACCTCCGCCGCCTGAAAGGGCTTGGTGATGTAGTCCACCGCACCCAATTCAAACCCCTTGGTTTTGTTTACGGTCTCGGTCATGGCCGTGATGAATATGACCGGAATGGAGGCGGTCTCAGGATCGGCTTTCAGGCGGGTGCACACTTCATAGCCGTCCATCTCCGGCATCATGATATCCAGGAGCACGATGTCCGGTTTATGTTTTGCAGCGTATTGCAGGGCTTTTGGCCCGTTTTTGGCAATGCCCAGGCGGTACTCCCCCTGCAGGGCGTTGACCAGCAAATCGATGTTGGTGGCATTGTCATCCACGATCAGCACCAAAGGTCGAGAGGTATTCATTTGTCTTCCTGCCCGTCTTGGCGGATTTTCCGCAGGGTTTCCGCGGCCTGGTCATAGTCGTAACGATTGACCTGCTCCTCCAGCGTCCGGAGGCTGAAGCCGTCGATACCCTCACATTGTTCGGCCGCCTGCCGCAGGGCCGGCATCACTTTCATGATCGGCTCCGGATCGGCCTGCTCCAGGGCTTGGGCCAGCTCGGACAACAGCTCGTTAAACGGCAGGCAGGCTTCGGCCGGTGCCGGTGGGCCCTCCCTGCCGGCCCCGGCTTCTTCAAGCGATTGGATCGAAGAGAGAACCTTGCCAAGGGCGGACTCCAATTGGGCGATCCTGCCGTCCAGATCGGATGCCCCTCCCGGAGAAGCCTCGCTTTGCCGGCAGGCCGTTTCAAGCGCCTTTGCCGCCTCGTTCAGTTTCTCGGCACCGATGCTGGCGGCGCTTCCCTTCAGGCTGTGGGCCAGTTGACGCACCTCTTCCAGGTCGTTTCCGGCACGGGCCTTCCGAATTTTTTCAGCGGTGCCCCGGTTGTCGGACTGGAAACCGAGCAGAATGCGTTTCACCGTAGCGTCGTCCATATTCATTGCCGAAAGGGGCTTTCCGAGGTTGATTTCTGCAAGCCGGTCTGCAAGGCTCGTATCCTTTTCTTCGGATGAATCCGCCGCCTTCAAAAGCGCCTCCTTGGGCAAGCCCTCCCGATAGGATCCGGATTCGTCCGCCCCCTCTTCTTCGGGCGCTTCGCCCTCCGGCAAGGGTTGACGATGTCGCAACAGCCGCCAGAGAGTGTGAAACAGGCGATCCTGATTGACCGGCTTGGCGATGTACCCATCCATTCCCGCTTCCAGGCATTTTTCCTCGTCGCCTTTCATGGCATGGGCGGTCATGGCCACGATGGGGATGGATCCGCCCTGGGGCAGGTCGCGGATCGCCCGCGTGGCGTCGTAGCCGTTCATTTTCGGCATTTGAATATCCATCAGCACGGCGTCAAAGGGGGTGTTTCGAACCGCAGAAACGGCCTCCTCCCCGTTGTTGACGACGGTTACGACGATTCCCGCCCCTTCCAGGACGGCCTGGGCCACCTCCTGGTTGGTGGGGTTGTCTTCGGCCACCAGGATCCGAAGGCCTTTCAGGGGCTTGCGGTAAATGGAGGCGCGGGTGGTGAACTTCTTTTTCGGGCTCCCCTCCCTTGTCGTCTCTTTGCCGAACGCGTCCATGACGGCGTCAAACAGGGTCGACGGGTAGATGGGCTTGGTCAGAAAGCCGTCGATCCCGGCCGCTTCGGCTTCCCGGCGCTGTTCTTCCTCCCCGAATGCCGTCATCATGATGATCGGCATGGTCAACTTCAATTGCTGCCGGATTTTTCTGGACGTTTCGATGCCGTCCATCCCCGACATCTTCCAGTCGATCATGATCAGTTCGATCGGGGTTTCGCGCAGCGAATTGTCCTTCAACCGGTTCAAGGCTTCCGGCCCTGAATCGAGGGCCTCGACCCTGAACCCCAAGGACTCGAGCATGTGGCGCATGATGCTCCTGCTGTCGGCCAGGTCGTCGACCACGAGGACGTTCAGGCCCTGGATGTCGGGCGGCACTACCGGCTTGGCGACGGGCTTGCCGGCCGGCCGCCGCATCCGCACCGTAAAGAAAAAGGTGCTGCCTTGCCCCGGCTCGCTTTGCACCCCGATGTCGCCTCCCATCATGGTCACCAGCTGTTTGCAGATGCTCAGCCCCAGGCCGGTGCCTTCGTATTTGCGCGTCGAAGAGGTGTCGGCCTGGCTGAAGGGCTCGAAAAGCCGGTCGATGTATTCCGGAGCGATGCCGCTGCCCGTGTCTTTTACGGAAAAGAACAGTTCGATCTCACCGCCGGAGCGATCGTCTGCCGATTCCGAAACCGCCTTCACCCCAAGCAGAATCACACCGCCTTTCTCGGTGAATTTGATCGCATTGCTGATCAGGTTGTTCAAAATCTGCTGCAGGCGCAAAGGGTCGCCGATCAGGACCTTGGGGGTGTCGGGATCGATGTCCACCAGCATTTCGATCCCTTTTTCGGCCGCCTTCTTGACGAACAGTTCCATGACCCTGTCCAGCGCTTCATTGAGCCTGAAGGTACGATCTTTCAGTTCGAATTTTCCGGCCTCGATCTTGGAAAAATCCAGGATGTCGTTGATGATGCCCAGCAGCGAGTAGGCAGACCGGTGGATAATCTCAAGATAATGGGCGGTTTTGGGAGGCAGCTCCTCTCCCATGGCCAGGTCTGCTGCGGCGATGACCCCGTTCATGGGGGTGCGGATCTCATGGCTCATGTTGGCCA